>CAXMTQ010000067.1:0-10629 GCA_964196205.1 uncultured Desulfobacula sp. | reverse complement strand
GGCTGGAGCAGACCTTGTCATGTCACATGCTTCCATGGGAGCAAATACCATAATTAATCTTCTAAAACCCGATAAAGTACTGATGTTTGCAGAAGGTCTGAACATTTTCCGCACTCCAGTAAACGCATCCCTTGCAGGTCAATCTCTTGCTGAAAGTCAGATCCGGAAACAGACAGGTTGCAGCGTAATAGCGATTGGTAAAAAAAACAAAATGGATATTAACCCTGCACCTTCGACTCTCCTCAAAGAACATGATGAAATGGTATTGATTGGGACAAGCGATGCGGAGAAACGCCTTATGGATATCTATAAATAAAAATATTCTTTACTGGGTTTAACAATAATACGTTCATTTACCATGTGATATTGTCTTGAATTTTAGCGCGATTTGAGCTTTTAAAGTTCTGTTGAAAAATGTAGCATGGGTCACCACTGGCCTTGTTGTATGTACATTCTCTTTAACCGGGCTTACATTTTTTTTCTTTCCGATTTAATTCCATTTATGAAAACCATGCCCATGGCAGCAAAGGTTGCTGTCTCAATCCTGGCAGGTGCTATAATGGTCGCACGATCTATATTGCATTTTTTACCCTGGCCGGGGTGAGCTTAGGGCTTGCAAAAGAAGTTGTCGTGGAAATCGTTGAGACAGCTATGAAAGAAAATTGTGATACAATCGTGTTTGGCAGAAAAGGGAAATCTAATATAAGTGATTTTGATATCGGTCGAGTTCCATGGAAAGTGATTCATGGGGCAAAAATGATGAGCGTATGGATGGTGCCGTAACAATTCAGTGTGTAAATTTTTTAGAATCAGGAGAATCAACAATGTACACATTCAATTTACACATACTAGTTAATCCAAAAGCTATGTCTGTTAATAATTTTACTCATTATATTTAATGGGCATATCTTATATTTCGATAACATCAAAACTAACTTGCCAAAATAACATTTATTGTGTTAATAAAATGCCTTGATTTGCAAAGCTTTTATTTAAAAATTTTTGCAGGTTATATTCAAAACGACCAGGTGTTATACTTGGGTTGTTTTAAAATTTTAGTTTATATAAATTATAATAATGGTTAACAGGTGTAATTTTTTATGAAAGCATTATTAGCCCTTGAAGACGGCAGGATTTTCCCCTGCAGGAGTTTTACCGGACCAGGTGAAGCAAAAGGGGAAGTCGTTTTTAATACCAGCATGACAGGTTACCAGGAAATCCTGACTGACCCCTCCTATTTTGGTCAAATGGTCACCATGACATATCCTTTAATAGGAAACTATGGAGTATGCCCTGAAGATATCGAATCTGACAGAATTCAGGCAACAGCATTGATTGTTAAAGAATACCAGAATTTTCCAAGTAATTTCAGGTCAAAGGGAAACCTTGCAGACTACCTTATGAAAAGTCACGTTCTGGGTATCGAAGATATTGATACAAGAGCATTAACCCGCCATATAAGAAAATCCGGTGCCATGGGTGCTGTTATTTCTACGTCTGATCTTGATCCTGAATCTCTGATTAAAAAAGCAAAAGAGTTGCCTTCCATGCAGGGAAGCGATCTTGTGGGCAAAGTTACAACAAAAAAACCCTATTTCTGGAGATATAACCGGCCTGATTATATTGATACCGATAAATTGAGTGATCCGCTGATCTGGAATTATAAGGTCAGAAAACACTCTGTTGTTGCCCTTGATTTCGGAATAAAATACAATATTATCCGATGCCTTGAAAAAGCTGGGTGTGAAGTCCTGGTAGTTCCTGCCACAACAAAAGCTTCCTCCATTAAAAATTTGAAACCCGAAGGCATTTTCCTCTCCAATGGCCCTGGAGACCCTGAACCTGTAACCTATGCAGTGGATACCATAAAAGAGCTGCTTGGATTTGTTCCAATATTTGGGATCTGCCTTGGCATGCAGCTTCTCGGCCTTGCAATGGGCGGGAAAACAATGAAAATAAAATTCGGCCACAGGGGCGCAAACCAGCCTGTTAAAAATCTTTCAACCTCCAGGGTTGAAATCACCTCCCAGAACCATGGATTTGCTGTGGATTTAAATACAATTGGCAAGGAGTCTCCCATGACCCATATTAACTTAAATGAAGACTCCCTTGAGGGCCTGAAAAATGATAATATAAAGGCATTTGCCGTACAATATCATCCTGAAGCATCCCCGGGCCCGCATGATTCAGCCTATCTTTTTAACCAGTTTGCAAAAGTGATTGAAAATGCCAAAGCGTAAAGATATTAAAAAAATCCTCATCATTGGTGCAGGGCCTATTATTATCAGTCAGGCCTGTGAATTTGATTATTCAGGGACTCAAGCCTGCAAAGCCTTGAAAGAAGAAGGCTATGAAGTTATTTTAATTAACTCCAACCCTGCAACCATCATGACCGATCCTGAAACTGCTGACAAAGTTTATATTGAGCCTGTAACTCCTGAAACTGTTATCAAGGTCATTGAAAAAGAGAGACCAGATGCTATTTTACCTACTCTTGGCGGTCAGACAGGTTTGAACACAGCCATTGAAGCTGCAAAAACAGGCGTTTTTAAAAAATACAATGTTGAGATGATCGGAGCTTCTGAAGAGGCCATAAATAAAGCAGAAGACCGGGAACTTTTCAGAAATGCCATGAATAAAATCGGCCTGCGAATTCCCAAAAGCGGTTTTGCTACTAATTTGCAGGAAGTTGAAGAAGTTTCAAAACGTATTGGCTTTCCCATTATTGTCAGGCCAAGTTTTACCCTTGGAGGAACAGGTGGTGGTGTTGCCTATAATATGGAAGAGGTTAGCACTCTTTCAAGGGCAGGGCTTGATGCAAGTCTCATCACCCAGGTGATGCTGGAAGAATCCGTCCTTGGATGGAAAGAGTACGAGCTTGAAGTCATGCGGGATCATGCAGATAATGTTGTTATAATATGTTCCATTGAAAATGTGGATGCCATGGGTGTTCATACGGGTGATTCAATTACAGTGGCCCCTATCCAGACCCTTTCAGACAAGGAATACCAAAAACTTCGTGATGCTTCCATTGCCATTATAAGGGAAATAGGAGTTGATACAGGCGGATCAAATGTCCAGTTTGCCATCAATCCTGAAAACGGGGATATGATTGTGGTGGAGATGAATCCAAGGGTATCAAGAAGTTCAGCTCTTGCATCCAAAGCTACAGGATTCCCCATAGCAAAAATTGCTGCAAAACTTGCTGTGGGATATACTCTTGATGAAATACCCAATGATATTACAGGCGAAACTCTTGCCTGTTTTGAGCCTTCCATTGATTATTGTGTGGTGAAAATTCCAAGATGGACCTTTGAAAAATTTCCTGAAACCCCTGATATTTTAACTACAGCCATGAAGTCTGTGGGTGAGACCATGTCAATAGGCAGAACTTTTAAAGAGGCCTTTCAAAAGGGACTTCGTTCCCTTGAAATAGGAAGGGCTGGATTTGGAGCAGATGGCAAGGATCCGGCACCGGGCAGTGTTGCCGGCAATGAATTGGAGTACAAGCTTTCCACACCCAACTCACAACGTCTCTTTTACATAAAATATGCCATTGAACATGACATGCCGATTACCATGATTTATGAAATGACCGGCATTGATCCATGGTTTCTCAACCAGATGAAGCAGATTGTGAATCTCGAAAAACAGATAAAACTTGCAGGCAAAGAGGTTCCAAAAAATCTTTTTGAAAAGGCAAAAAAATATGGATTCTCCGATGTACAGCTTGCACACCTTGCCAATTTGACAGACAAGCAGATAGAACAGAAAAGAAAAGATCTTGGCATCGTCCCTGTTTACAAACTTGTGGATACCTGTGCAGCAGAATTTCGGGCTGAAACCCCCTACTATTATTCCACCTATGAAACAGAATGCGAAGCAAGGGTGTCAGACAGGAAAAAAGTAATTATCCTTGGCGGTGGCCCCAACAGGATCGGCCAGGGAATTGAATTTGACTACTGCTGCGTACACGCGTCTTTTGCTTTGCGCGAAGAAGGCATTGAAAGCATCATGGTCAACAGCAACCCGGAAACCGTGAGTACTGACTATGACACCTCTGACAAGCTCTACTTTGAACCTCTGACAAGGGAAGATGTACTTCACATTGTTGAAAAGGAAAAACCCTATGGTGTCATTGTGCAGTTTGGCGGACAGACACCCTTAAATCTTGCCTCTGATCTTCAAAAAGCAGGAGTTCCCATCATAGGAACCAGCCCTGAAAGTATTGACAGGGCGGAAGACAGGGATCTTTTTCAGGCGATGCTTGATAAACTGGGCCTGCGCCAGCCTGAAAACGGAATTGCTTTCTCCTATAAAGAGGCAATAAAGATTGCAAGGGAGATTGGATATCCTGTCATGGTTCGCCCCTCCTTTGTCCTGGGCGGCCGCGCCATGAAAATTGTATATGATGAAAATGATCTTGAAGAGTATTTTAACCTGGCGGTTCAGGCCTCTCCAGACAAGCCGGTACTCATTGATAAATTTCTTGAAGAAGCCTTTGAGCTTGATGTTGATGCAATCTGTGACGGAGAAAAAACTATCATCGGAGGTATGATGGAGCATGTTGAAGAGGCTGGCATACATTCCGGCGACTCTGCCTGCGTACTTCCTCCATACTCAATTTCCAAAGAACATATTGAAGAGATGTCAAATGCTGCCAAAGCCATTGCAAAAGAGCTGCATGTTAAAGGTCTGATGAACATCCAGTTTGGCATCATGAATGAGAAGGTCTATATAATTGAAGTCAATCCAAGGGCTTCAAGAACAATTCCCTTTGTATCAAAAGCAATTGGAATTCCCCTTGCAAAACTTGCAACAAAGATCATGCTGGGTAAAACTCTTGATGAGCTTGGACTTACAAAAGAGATAATTCCACCCTATTATTGTGTTAAAGAGGCAGTCATGCCCTTTGACAGATTTGATAATGTTGATCCGGTCCTGGGGCCTGAAATGAAATCCACAGGTGAAGTTATGGGAATTGACAAGGATCTTGGTGCTGCTGTTGCTAAATCCCAACTTGCAGCCGGACAAAAACTTCCAACCGAAGGAACTGTATTTATCAGTGTCCAGGACAGGGATAAAAAGGCTGCCCTGCCCGTTGCCAGTAATTTTCATGAAATGGGATTTACAATTATGGCAACAAAAGGAACTTGTATATTTCTTGAGGATAACGGTGTTCCTGCAAAACTTGTTAAAAAAGTCTCTGCAGGCAGACCCCATGTTGTGGATGCTGTGAAAAACAATGAAATCCAGCTTATTTTGAATACAGGCGCATCAAGTCAAACCAGGCAGGATGGCTATGAAATAAGACATGCTGCCATCCAATATAAAATTCCCTATGCCACAACAACTGATGGAACAAAAGCGATCTGCAGTGCTATTCAGGCCCTGAAAAAAGAGGAACTCAGTGTCAACCCCATTCAAAATTATCACAAGGAAAATAGAAATGGTTAATCCCCCAATATTTAATCAAATGGCTGCAAGTGAACGCCCAAAAGATGAATGTGGTGTGTTTGGACTGTTTAAACATCCTGAAGCTGCAACTATCACCTATTTTGGCCTTTATGCCCTTCAGCACAGGGGACAGGAGAGTGCAGGCATCTCGGTAAACAGAGGAGTAAATGATAAGATATTCTCCCACAAGGGCATGGGACTTGTTCCTGAAATTTTTGATATGGATGATCTTGAAAGGATTGAAGGCGGTTCTGCCATTGGCCATGTGAGATATTCCACAACAGGTGATTCTGTTATAACAAATGCCCAGCCCTTTGTTGTCAACCACAGACACCGCTCCTATGCAGTTGCTCACAACGGCAACCTTGTTAATGCCCATTTACTGAAAGAGGAACTGGAAGAGCGGGGATCTATCTTCCAGACCACCATGGATTCAGAAATTTTCCTTCATCTTTTTATTAAAAATCTGATTAAGGGAGATATTGAGAGCGCAATTTTAAAATCTGTCTCTAAAATTGAAGGAGCCTATTCCATGATTCTTTTAACCTGTAAAGGTGAAATTATCGGAATAAAAGACCCTAATGGTTTCAGACCCCTTGCCCTGGGAAAATTAAACGGCCATTATGTTCTGGCATCTGAAACCTGCGCTTTTGATCTGGTTCAGGCTGAGTTCATAAGAGAGCTTGATCCGGGAGAAATTGTAATTATCAATGAAGAAGGCATAAAGAGCATCAAACACCCTAAAGCTGCCAAACATAAATCTCTATGTATTTTTGAATATATCTACTTTGCAAGACCCGATTCCACTATTGACGGCAAAAATGTCTATAAAATGAGAAAGGCACATGGTAAAAGGCTTGCTCAGGAGGCTCCTGTTGATGCAGATCTTGTTATGCCTTTTCCTGATTCAGGTAACTATGCCGCCATTGGATATGCAGAAGAATCCGGCATCCCCTTTGAAATGGGAATGATTAGAAACCATTATGTGGGCAGAAGCTTTATCCAGCCCACCCAGTCCATGCGCGATTTTGCAGTCAGGGTAAAACTCAATCCTGTAAGAGAGTTGATCAAGGACAAAGAAATTATCATTATTGAAGATTCCATCATCCGCGGCACCACTGCAAAAACCCGTGTCAAAGCCCTGCGTGAACTTGGAGTTAAAAAAATACATATGCGTGTCTCATGCCCTCCCCATAGATTCCCCTGCTATTACGGCATTGATTTCTCTTCCAAAGGAGAGCTGATTGCTGCTCAAAAACCTGTAAAAGAACTTGCAGATTACCTTGGACTTGATTCTCTGCATTATCTTTCCATTGAAGGCATGATGGAAGCCTCCGGGGTAAAAAATCCGGAAGAGAACTTTTGCAAAGCCTGTTTTAACGGAGATTATCCTGTACCTTTTGATCCGAATTTTACAAAACAGTGTATGGGATAAAATGACAAACAGGACTGTTGCATTTTCAAAGGAGTCTTCAAATCTCTTTTTTCATATCCTGACAAAATGCAATCTTTCATGCACTCACTGCTATATTAATAAAGACCAGCATGGAGTTGATACTCTTGATATTGACACTATAAAAAAGTGGCTCAAACTTTTTGCAAACAGACCTGTTTCAGATAAAAACAATCCAGAGCAAGCCCTGATTAATAAAAATCCAGCTGATAAAAGTATGGTTAACAAAGCCGCCCAAACCAATGTTATTTTCCTTGGGGGTGAACCTACCCTTCATCCAGATCTCCATCTATCAGTAAAAGAGGCTAAACGCCTTGGATTCAAATCCATTACCATTGATACCAACGGCTATCTGTTTCATAATATTCTTGATAAAATTTCCTGTGATGACATTGACTATTTCTCTTTTTCGCTTGATGGTGCAACACAGGCAACGAATGATTCCATCAGAGGAGAAGGAAGTTATGACAAGGTCATGGAGGGTCTAAAAAAAGCTGTTGCAAAAAACTTTTCATGTTCAATGATATACACGGTTTCTGAAAAAAACTTCCATGAGCTTGAACTGATGGAGGATTTAATTAAAAATCTTGATATTAAACGATTTTTTATCCAGGTTATCGGCATGAGAGGCAAATCTTCCGGGAGCAAAGGCAATTTTCAGGTCTCAAAGGAAAACTGGCTTAAAACAATCCCCAGAGTAGCAGAAAATATTGCAGGCCAGGGCATTATTGTAACCTATCCAAAAGTATTTCTTAACAGTGATGAAACCTTTCAGTGTGCCGGCAATGTGGCTGATAATTTTTTTGTATTTCCCAACGGCAGAGTGTATCAGTGTCCCATATGCGAAGATTTCCCTCTGCATTCCTTTGAAATCAAGGGAAACGAACTGATCCCCACGCAAAAAATTAATGAGAAGGACCTTTTCAACCTAACCATTCCCGAAGGGTGTGTCATGAACAAACTGATCCAGCCCCAAAACCTATCTTATAACAAATTTGGAGAACCTTATCATCAAATCGCCTGCTGCATGCTTAAAGAAGAAATTTCATAAAATAAACTATCGCACAGGTAAAATTTCAAGCCAGTATCCATCAGGATCATTAATAAAATAGATACCCATTTCCTTGTTTTCATAGCAAATGCAGTCCATATTTTTATGAAGCTCATATGCAGCATTAAAATCTTGAGTTCTGAAGGCAATATGAAATTCTTCATCTCCGAGGTCATAGGGTCTGTCCATGGCTTTGAGCCAGGTGAGTTCAAGTTTCATAGAAGAGGCTTCATCTCCTAAAAAAACAATGATAAAACTGCCATCCGAGGCATTTGTACGTCTTTCTTCCTTAAGCCCCAAAGCTTTTTCATAAAACAAAAGGCTTTTATCAAGATCAAGTACATTAATATTAAAATGATCAATTACGAATTTCATATCAAATTTCCTTCCATATTTTTTTGCTTTTCTTATTTTTTTTTCTGGACATTTTTCCATGTTCCGGTTGTCAGGAATGATTCATCATGACGTTCCACCATATCAATAAATATATCAAAGATGTCGTTTAAGTTTTTCAAGTCAAATATTCTGACTTTTGTTACAGTATGTATCCAAAAAGGACTCTTTAGTACAATATTCTAATTTCATATCATTAAGAAAATTTCACGTCAACTGATACAAAATATTCCATTTACTTTTGCCCAATCCAGATTCACTATTAAGTTTTATGGGAAGAAAGCATAATCAAATGTACCCAGTTCACATTAATTTTTATTGAAAAAAATATTTAATGCTTGACTTTTAATCGACATAACTTAATATTCTTATCAAGTTGTGCTATATTGTATTAGCACATAGGTTTCCTTCCCAAGGAGTATATTCCCGACAACAAAAGCGGCAGTACCCCTGAAGTTAGAAACTTGTATTTTTTTATTTTTTTTAGGAGATTGCCAACATGGCTAATGGTACAGTAAAATGGTTTAACGACTCAAAAGGTTTTGGATTTATCGAACAAGAAGATGGTGGAAAGGATGTATTTGTACATCATTCAGGCATCAATACAACAGGTTTTAAATCCCTCAACGAGGGAGACCGTGTTTCATTCGACATCGAAGATGGACCAAAAGGTCCTTCAGCAACAAATGTAACCGTGGTTTAGTGAACCATTTTTTTTGCTAAAAAAAAGTCATTTTGAGTGACTTAAAGAATAAAGCCTCTGGGCGGTATACCGTTCAGGGGCTTTTTTTTGTATTTTGGTGTGGTTCCTTAAGCTGTGGTAAAAAAAATATCACCTCGTAAAAAATTATTACTCGTACTTTTCTTTAAAAAATCATCTCTTCTTTGAATGTTACTTTGCCTTTTTCCAAAAAAATCCTTACCAGGCGCAAGTGCATATTATCATTGCCTAAATTCTCATAATGCAGGAACATGTTGTCATCGTTAGCATGATTGATAGAAGATAGCGAACCACACATGAACTGGGTAAACGAATTCCCGTTGTATAGGTCGGTGGTTCGCATTATTTCAAGTTCATGGGTATGCCCGCAAAAAACATTTTCGATTTTATGTTGATGTACAAAATCAATAATTGAGGATGAATTTTTTAAAGGGCATTCATCTGTACCCAAAAGGGAATGGTGGATCAGCAAAAGTGGCAGGTCATATTCAATCAGTTTAATTTTTTTTGAAACTGCATTCAAAACCTCTATTTCGACATATCCTTCATCTCTATAGAGCTCATTGGAATCGATACTGATGATCAAAACAATTTTCTTATTTATTCGAATGGGTTTGATGAAATTTATATCGGTAAAGTTGTCACTCACCCGGGTTATCTCACGGTTTAAAAACAAGTGCTGTTTATTGGTTTTCTCCATTTCAGGAATATGGATGATTTCAGGGTTGTAAATATATTTCCTAAACAATTCATGCGAACGCATATTTCTTTTATCATGGTTACCAATGATCGAGATAACATTTTTACAATGAATGGCTTTTAAGAAACGCCCTGCCTTGACATATTCATCTTCCAGTCCATCGGTTGTATTGTCGCCGGTGTTGATAACGATATCACTGTCAAATGAATTGATCTTTTTCAACAGGGCTTTATCGTTTCCGTCCCAATGACGGGGACCGAAATGTAGATCTGAGATGTGTAAAACATTCATGCGGCTCCTTGCTGACAATAAAGGACATCAAATTTTAAAAAAAGTATGTATGTTGTCACTATAATGATGTCAATGCGCTGGGTCAAACCATATTCCATTTATTGCTTAATAATGGATGGTTTGATTTTGAATCAAATCATGTTGAGAGACCTGGTAAAGTATAAATTTAAATTAAGCAAAAAAAGTGCCACATTTGTAACAAAAATATATATACCTTGACTTTTAACCGTATTCTTATACCATAGATGGAGTTGTGCTGTTAAAAATGACGTACAAACGTTTCCGCTTTAAGGTGTATATCCTGCTACCCACATGTGGTCTGCTCCCTAAGTTAGAAGCCATTATTTTTTTCTAAACAATTTGTTTGATGTGCAAAAAATTTCATCTTCGAAAGAAGTGTGTCTTTTTTTGAATACGTTAACTCTTTAATATGAGGAGGTTTATGTTATTTAATACGAACCCCTATTCCCCAAGACGCATCAAAACTGCCTTGCTCCTTGCAGCCGGTACTGGCAACCGCCTGTTTCCACTGACGCAAAAATCGCCCAAATGCCTTACTCTTG
>CAXMTQ010000066.1:0-10925 GCA_964196205.1 uncultured Desulfobacula sp. | reverse complement strand
AATGAAGTTTTCGATCCACCTTATCATCCCTATACAGAGGCCCTGTTGTCAGCTGTTCCCATTGCTGATCCGGAAATCACCAAACGTAAGATAGTCCTGGATGGAGACCTGCCAAGTGCAATGAATCCTCCAAAAGGGTGTCCTTTCAGCACCCGCTGCCATCGAAAAATTGGCTCCATTTGTGATAATGAACCGCCACCGGATCAGCTGGTGAAAGACCGGCATGTCATCAAGTGTCATATACCCATCGAAGAGTTAAGCGAAATAGCACCCGTCATAACCATGCCGGATGTATCAGAACGCATTCAGGCAGCATAAAACATAAACGTGAATACTTTTTTATCCGATAACTGAAAAACTGGAATCTCTATTGATTTCACGGTTCCTGCTGAAAAAACCGATATTCAGGGTGTAATTAATATACTTCATCCTGTACTGCAGCGGGTCTGTATCGTGATCGTTGCCGTTTTCACAGTATTGAATGAGTTCTGATAAAAATGCACCCACGGCGGGTGCGTTTTTATACTGATTGCCACTGGTTCCGATAGCCAGATAGAATCCTGGAAGAGTGGATTTATCATAAATGGGGTACCAGTCATCAGATACATCATACAAATCCACAATTCCCTGGGGCTTGTTTGGGATGGGAAGATTTGGAATTCGCATGGCTTCCCTCATGGCCTGGGTTCTGATCTGGTCTGTAAAACCGGTATTGTAATTGTCCGGGTCAACATATTCCAGTGGATCACAATCAGGTTCTTCACTGCCGATGAGAAAATGGTTGCCGGTTTCAGGCCGGGTATAGACACCAAGATCACTATCTGAAGTTATAATACCTGAATTTTCCCAATCCACACCCTCAGGACTTGGTACATGGGCTACCTCCACCCGCAGAGCGCGGGTTTTAATGTTCATCTGATCAGTAATACCAGCCATTTCATTAATAAGATAAGAGTGGGGGCCTGCAACATTAATTACCACTGGAGCATCAATTTGTGTGCCATCTTTTAAAGATACCCCACAAACCCGTCCCTCTTTTTTCAGGATGTCAGTGACTTCAGTGTTGAACATAAAATCCCCTCCCACATTGCGGGTCGCCATCTCTACATTATGGGTGGACAGCTTGGGATCGCTCACATATCCACACTCCGGAACAAAAACACCTCCATTAATTTTACTGCCTGTGGGTTTGCCAAATTCAGGATCATCCATCAGTTTTTGAGGATAAAAGGCATGCAGGTCAGGATCAGGAAGATATCTTTTCATCTCTTCAGGGGTTAGATCCAGATATCCCACTCCAAGTTTATCCAAAGATGACATAACATTTACAAGATTATTGTTAACCCTGGATTTAAATACCATTGCACCTGTATTTTTATAATATGCCATGCCGTCAGGGTCTGAAACATTTAAATACCTTGGCCAGTTGAGCCAGTAGTAATATCCTTCCCTTGCAAGGGCAACTCCTTCAGCCGATGAATAATAGAGTCTGATAACAGCGCAGCTTCCTGAAGTTGAACCAAATCCTGAACCGCCGAGTTTATCAATACTTATAGTTTTTTTTCCTTTAAGGGAAAGTTCATATGCAATGGAATTTCCTATAATTCCTGCACCTATTATAATTGCATCATATTTTTTAATTGTCATCTAATATTCCTCATGATCCCTTTTTCAGTTTCTTTAAAATTTCTCTTTCACCCTCTTTTTTCAGCCGGTCAAGCTCGGATATAATTTTATCACTTAAGGGTTCAGGTTTATGGGTTTCAGCTATCATTCTGACCTCTTCTTTTACGCGGTCTTCCATTGAAGGTTTACCTGAATTGTTCCAGGTTTCAATAGTTTGCCTGTTCATCAGTTTTGCATTCCACAACTCTTTTTTGAAATGATCCATGGTATGTTTTTGTACGAGAAAATGGCCCCCAGGTCCAACATCTTCTATTATCTGTCTGGCAATGGTCTCTTTTGTTACAGCAATGCCTTCTACGAACCGCTTTGTCATGCCTATTATTTCGTTACCCATGACAAGTTGTTCAAGGGAACAAGCCATACCAGCAGCCATATACCCGACATCATGGATTAAATTCAGCCCGGAAAGTCCCTGACTTAATATTGAAAAAGAGCTTTCAATACCTGCCTGGGCATCAAGCATTTTTGAATCTGTTGCTCCTGCAAGTCCCCAGGTTGGCAGGTTAAAAGAGCGTGCTACCTCAGCCTGGGCAGCAAGAGCAAGATTGTTTTCCGGAGCTCCCATTGCCATTAAAGCTGTCTTCATATCAAGTATCCCTACATTACCGCTCATTGCAACAGGGCATCCTTTTTTCCGCAACTGGGCAATCGTAATATGAATGAGTGATTCTGCAGTTATAAGGGTGATAAGTCCTGCAAGTGTGACAGGACCTGTAGCTCCAGCCTGAACAGTTGATCCCGGCAGCTGAGGCATAAATCTGTCTGCTGCCACAAAAATACGCTCGACAACTTCATCTGGAAAGAAAAGAGGTGCGATAGCTTCAGGATAGGCAATAAGAAATGGTTTTTCCCTTAAGTTATTCTGCCCGCCTGCAATAACAGATGCCATCTCATAAACATATTCGCAGCCAAGAGCAGTATAGCCTATAAAAACAGAGGGTTTTGTTGTGTTGGAAACCATAGCTTCAAATTCATGGACTTCAGCAGCATCTCCCGGCACATCCTGGGCTGTGCCCATTGGCATGACAAAGTCGATACCATCAAGATAGTCTGCCACTTTTGCGCCCAGTTCAATATCCTTGACACTTGTTGGGCGAATGTCACCGGTAAAGGCATCCCGCGTATTAGGACTTGCTGTGGAAGTACCATAATGGCTTTTTTCCCCTTCCAGCTCAAGAGCACGTTTGCCGTTCCTGTCATATATGGTCCAGCCCTGGGGAGTTGTCACAAGGCATTCTTGAACAATATATTTTGGGATTTTGATATTATTATCCTTAACCCATGCACCTGCCTGTTTCATCATTTTATGGACTTCTTTGTGCTGACACTTAAACCCGATTTTTTCAATAATATCAAAGGCTGCCTGTCTTATTTCCCATATCTGGTCATCTGTCAGGATTTTCATGCTCACAGACCTGTTCTCAATATTAGATGATTGAATCAATTTTTTTCCCTCCAAATATAAATATATTTAAAAACTTACCCCAACACAGCAGTTGATAGCTCGAAGAGGAGCTTATGCTCACAATTAGCATTTTGCGTGTAACCTTCATGTTATAACAGCCTGTTGAGAAGGGATACCTTTTTCATCCCACCCCATGGCTTGATAATATTCTTGCAACATGGTTTCAAAATTTTCCCGGGTTAACCCGCGGATTTTGTCTTTATTGAAGAACATTTCAGGCAGTCTGTCTTTAATATCTCCTTTAGAATGTCTGATATTGAAAAGCTTTTCAATGGCAGCAACCTTTTCCCCTGTCCTGATAAGGTCGCTGTTTGAGATGTTCATACCCGTTAATCCATTGATTAAATCTACTTCATCTTCAAGATTAAACGAGCCAAGAAGCGATAATACAGGGACCTTGCAAAGGCCAAGGCTGTCCACGATTATATTGGTAGTTACCGCTTTTTTTATCACCCTGCCTTTTGCCAGAATGGATTTGATATTCACAGCCTGGGAGGTTCCAAACTCATTTTCTGCCTGGATTTTAGTCCAGTTGTATTCAAGACAGGCATACACATTGTTATAATCACCGCCACGGCTTGATACTGCATATCCAAGGGCAGTTCCCATTATAGCACCTGGATGGTAGGCTGTCAGTTCCAGCCCCTTGACATGGAAAGCATACTTTGATGCACCATTACCTATAAGTTCAGCTGCTTTTTTAACACCAAGGCTTAATATTTTACCAAGACCTTTGCCATCCACTATCTGATAAATAAGTTTTTCCATGGTTTTGGCATTTCCCCAGGAAAGATCAAGATCGTCTATTAAATCACCGGGTAAATCACCAGGTAATATTTTTTTTTCAAAAAGATCCATGGCAAAGGCAATTACAGAAGCGGTTGATGTGGTATCTACTCCAAGGCGGCAGCAAAGATTATCCAATTTGATAATCTGGTTCAGATCATTGAGACCGCATTTTGGCCCAAAGTTGATCATGGGTTCAAATTCCGGCTTTGTAAAAATTTTATCTTTTCCCATTTTGTCCAACCTGATTTCAGCCTTACACTGGACAGGACATCTAAAACAACCCGTGTGCCTTACAAGATTTTTTTCAAGTTTTCTCGTATCTATTTTTTCAATGTGCTCAATTTTTGTCTCGCTGTAATTTTTACTGCCCATTATTCCAAAATCATTGACCCATTTAACATATCCAGCACTGCCATATTTTGAAAAAAATTTAAATCCAGGTGATTGTTTTATCTTGTATATATAGTTTTTTACAATATCTTTTTGAAATGAAGTGTCAGCAGGAAAATGTTTATGATTCCCCTTATCAATTACTATGGCTTTAAGATTTTTTGACCCCATAACAGAGCCCATCCCAGTTCTACCGGCTGCATGGTCTTTGCCACTCATTATTGTGGCAAACCTGATTTTGTTCTCGCCTGCCTGGCCTATTGCAAGAATTTTCAGTTTTTTATTATCATGGGATTGTTTAATAATATTCTGGGTTTCAAAGGCATCTAACCCTTTAAGATGGGATGCATCTTTAAGATTTGCACCTTTTGAATCAATATATAAATAGACAGGGTTTTGAGATTTTTCTGTTATTATAATGGAGGCAATGTCACATGATCTAAGCCAGGCACCAGCATAACCTCCAATATTTGAGCTTCCCAGAATTCGGGTCAAAGGGGAGAGGGCATTTATATGCAGTCTTGCCGAAGTAGGGGCAGATGAGCCGGTTAAAAGGCCGCATGACACCATTAATATATTTTCAGGTGCCAGAGGGTCTGTTCCAGCCTCTATATTATGATAGAGATACCAGACATTAAATCCGCGTCCTCCGAGAAAGTCTGCACCATCTTCAGGGAAGCTTGAAAATGAACACTGCCCGGATTTCAAATCCACATCAAGTATCTGCCCAAATTGTTTTGTTAAACTCATCACTGATTATTAGTTCCCATATGCCAGGAAGAGGCTTCTTCCTGCATGATTTTATCCATGATTGCTGTTTTGGCCTCATCAAGCTCTTTTTGCAAAGTCATTGTTGCCTTTTCAGGATCATGGGCTTTTAAATGTTCAATCAATCGCCCGTGGATATCAATCATATGTCTGCCTGAGCGAACAATGATGGTGAAACGGGCCAGGCGGTCATGGATATGTCCTATCTGCAGTGCCAGCTCATGATTGCCCGAGGCCTCAGCAATGAGACAGTGAAAATGACGGTTTTCTTCAATATAACGTGAATAGGCCTCATCATCCTCGTCTGTATAACCTGCATGTACCTTTTCAAGAAAAGCAATCTGTTCAGCGCTGATTTTTTTTGCAGCACGTTCCACAGCCGCAAGTTCCAGAATCTGTCGAAGTTCCAGCATATCGTTGAGTTCTTTTAAGGAAACCTTGGCGACATAATAACCTGATCTTGGTTTTATGGTTATAAGGCCTTCCTGGTTAAGCATATGCAAAGCATCCCTGACAGGGGTTGCACTTGTCCCAAAATCATTTTTTAACGTATCAATGAACAGCCTTTCATCCGGCTTTTTTTTACCGGTTATGATATCAGTCCTGATTTTTCTATATATGATGTGCTTACTGGCTGTACCTGTTTTGTCAGACATATATCTCCTTTTGTTTGTCTACAACCCATCTGATAATTTTGCATAAATATAGTATAATTATTTTCTATTATCAACAGTTATACAATAATATATTTTAAAAACATATTTTAAAATATTAATTATTATTATTGATATATTAATATCCGATTATAAAATTTAAGCATTTTGATGTTTCTATGCAATCTTACAATTTTATTTAGTTTTTTTGCTTGACATCACAATTTTATTCGGTATAATAAATAAATTATCGAATTAAATTGTATTTTTTTGATATAATAACAAATTTAATTTTGGAGGCGTCTTGGACGATATTGATAGACACACTTTAAAAGCACTGCAGAAAGATGGGCGGAAAAAAAACTATGAACTTGCCAAAGAGACCGGGCTTGCGCCATCCACCATGCTGGACCGGGTTAAAAAACTTGAAGATAAGGGAATTATTAAAGGATATCGGGCAGTAATGAACCCTGAAAAACTTGGACTGAAAGCCCAGGGCTTTGCCTGTATCTCACTTGACCGGCACCGGGTAAAGGATATTGAGATACTGGAAAATGAAATAAAAAAAATTTCCAATGTCAGGGCATGTTATCATGTTACCGGCAGGTTTGATTATCTTCTGCATGTTGTCGCTCTGGAACTTGGTGATCTTGGCGATCTCATCAAGGAAAAGCTTGCAACAATTCCGGGCATGGGGAAAATCGAAACTTTTATAGTTTATGCCGAAGTAAAACCTGACCAGGGATGGCCCATTGACGCAGCGCTAATATCAATAAATTCATGAACAGTTATAAAAAGGAGGGAAAAATGGCAAAGAAAAAAGCAATTCAAGATTTTTATAAAATGAAAAAAAATGGCGAGAAGGTTACCTGGCTAACATCCTATGATTTTCCAACTGCCCAGTTTGCAGAAGCAGCCGGTCTTGATATGATTCTTGTGGGCGATTCTCTTGGTATGTGTGTCTATGGATATAAAAGCACTGTTCCGGTAACCATGGAGCAATGCATTGTTCATTGTGATGCTGTCAGAAGGGGTGCACCCAATACTTTTGTTGTTGGTGATATGCCTTTTATGAGCTACCAGGTCTCTGATGAGGATGCAGTACATAATGCAGGGCAGTTTCTTAAAAAAGCCGATGTGGATGCAATCAAGCTTGAAGGCGGCACCAGGGTTGCTTCAAGAATCAAAGCCATAGTGGAGGCTGGTATTGTTGTTATCGGTCATATTGGTCTTACACCGCAGAGTTCCGGCGCCCTCGGCGGCCATAAAGCCCAGGGCAGGACTGCAGAAGATGCTGCCATGGTTGTGGAAGATGCCCTGGCAGTCCAGAGCAGTGGAGCCCAGATGCTCCTTGTGGAAGCTGTGCCACCTGAAGTGGCTCAGTATATAGCAGAAACCCTGACCATTCCAGTATTCTCAATTGGTGCGGGAAAAGAGTGTGACGGTCAGCTTTTGATTGTGAGTGATATCATTGGTCAGTTCCAGGCATTCACTCCCAAGTTTGTTAAAAAATATTGTGACGTTGCCACCATCATAACCAATGCCATGAAGGCCTATTGCGAAGATGTCCGCCAGGGTAAATTCCCTGAAGAGGAGCATTGTTACCATATGAAGGAAGGCCAGAAAGAAAAATTCATGGCCCAAATGAAAAAATAAGGTGAAAAAACCAGAAAAAAAAATAGATGGAGATAATAATCATGACAGACCTTAAAGAAATGCTTAAAATTAAAGCAGAAGATTTAGACATTGTTAATCAGCTCATCACAAACCCTGATAATCAACAGACAAAAGAACTTTGTGATCTGATTGAAAAATTTGGCGGAGCAAAAGCCATTAATGAGAAGGCGCAGCAGGCCAGGGAGCCGGAAAACATGATGCAGCGCCTTAAAGAGATGGATTCACCATATGTTGCAGATCTTGAATGGCTCATGGAACAAAGAGATAAAAAAGCTTTTGTTTCAATGGATGATTATTGCCAGAACATTCTGGGAAAAGATGCAGATTTCTCTTTTGTTGATTCCTCCAATGCAGTGACTCTTGAAATAAGTGCAATGCAGTTTTTCCCATGGCTCATGGCTCAGGCCAGGCTGGCTATTGGAAAAAAAGAACTCATGCCGGGCAGAATTATCCGGGTCAGGAATATGGCTGAGCAGGTTGAAGATCAAGGCGATATTATCGCCACTGCACTTGCCATACAGATCATCGGTGCCACCTATGTGGAATCCCTTGATACCAGGGGAACCGATGGAAGTAATGTTCACCTTGGAGGGCCTGACACCATTACCGGATATTTTGGAGGAATCGGCCAGCCCAATGACCATCCCATAAAATGGGCTGAAGAATTTCTCAAATACTACACAACATATGGCATTAAAGAGGTGCTGAATGTAAATCCCGGGACAATTCTTCTTGGATACATGATGCACAGGCTTGGTGTGGATATCAACTTTAAAATATCTGTATTTGTAGGTAATGACAATCCATACTTTATCATGTGGACCCTCATGACAGCCAGACTGTTCTGCCGGGAAGACGGCACCACACCTCTTGTGGGATTCAATCTTTCCAATTCAGTGAATAATGAAACCATCCGCAAGGCAAATATCATAAGAAAACAGTTGGGTCTGGAAAAAGAGGTTCGCTTTGAACACCATATTACCGAAACCTATCAAGCAATTGTAAATCAGCCCTATAACAGAAGAGAGGAACTCCTTGAAATTGCAAAAGAGGTTCCCAATATTTCTGCAAAACATGAGGGAGGGGAAATTGAGATAGAGAAAAAAAGAGAACATCCATCCAATATTCTTGAATATTTCTTAACAAAACAGGAAATCCTGGAGCAGGGTTTAATGGAGTCACTGGAAACCAATTATCTTGACAAACATCACTCTGTTAATCTTACTGCAAAGGCTTTGATAAAATCAGGAATCGGTATTATTGCAGCAAAAAATCTGCATTAATTTTGAATTGACGACTAAGCATAAGGAAATTTTAAAATGATTCCATCAAAAATGTATAAATTTCTGCACGAAGCCATGCCGGACAATGTCTGGAAGTATCGTTTGATAAAGGATGGTCCTTTAAGATTCCTTGAGTTCGGACCCCTCGATGTTGATCGTCTTCAACGGTTGGGGATAAAAGTTGACCGCCTGGGCCCAAGGCTTGTATCCTGCATGTGGAATGAGGAGTGCCCTCTGGAAATAGGCGGTTTTCTTGTTGTTGACAATCTTGCCATGGGACAGCCATCCATGGGCGGAACAAGGATGTTGCCGGATATCACCCCGGATATTATACATAACCTGGCAAGGGGCATGACTCTTAAAAATGCTGCGGCTGACCTCCCTTTTGGCGGAGGTAAGTCCGGTATTATAAGACCTGAAAATCTCTCCGAAAAAGATCGGCATGAAGTTATCAGAGGATTTGGGAGGCTTTTAAAAAGGTATAAAAAAATTTATATCCCTGGTCCTGACGTGGGAACAAATGATGCAGATATGAAAACTTTTGCCATTGAAAACGGCCTGAACAATGTTGTTTCAAAGCCGGCTGACATGGGTGGCAACAGGATCGACGAACTGGGAGGTGCTGCCAATGGAGTTGTTGTTGCCACAAAAGCTCTGCTGGAACATCTGCCCATGTTAAAACAACTGCCCCAGTTTAAAAACATGGTTATTCCTAAATCTTCAGATATGGATGTCCTTATCCAGGGATTTGGTGCTGTGGGCGCCCATGTGGCAAGAATTTTCCATGACTATGATCCTGAAAACACTCCTGTGATAAAAGGGGTCAGTGATGAAAACGGTTTTCTTTTAAACAAAGAGGGACTGCCGGTAAAAGAACTATTTGATATGTGGAAGGAGTTTGGTACAGTCACCCAAAGATATTATCATGATCGAATCATGCATGAAGACCATCCTGAATTAAAAGATATGATTTTTTCCAATTCTGCCAACAACCTGCTGACAGAATCCGCATTCTGCCTGATCCCTGCCTCCCCTGTATTCAATTATCTCGATGTTAACAACTTGACAAATCCTTCCATGACCACTGACAGGATGGGAACATGGCGTATTATTGTTGAAGGGGCAAACACTTATTCCCCAAACCCTGCAAGAAAGGCAGAGCGCAGAAGAATGGAACGCCATGTTTTCAGGGATAAAGGAGTACTCATTGCTACAGATTACCTCGTTAATTCAGGAGGAGTCATTTATGCAGCCCATGAAAGAATTATTCCCACGCCGGATCACCTGCTGATTCCTGAAAATATTATAGGTAACTCCGAGGCCATTCAGGAGTGGCTTGAAAAGAACCAGGATGATTTTGCAGAACTTTCGGAAATCCGCAGAAAAGCAGCTGTAGAAAAACTTGAAACTGTGATTCGCAAAAACATGAAAGAACTCATTGATGGTCTTTGCAGGGATGCAGACAGCCTGCCCTGTGAAATTGCAGAGAGAATAAGTGTTCAGAGGATAGCTTCAAAAGAGAAGTCAAGAACAGCCAGGGATATCATGAAAGAAGCTCCCACCATTGATGTTAACAACAGCATAACCAATGCTGCCAAATTACTGGTAGATGCCCATGTTTCCATTGTCAACGTTGTATCTGAAAAAGGCAAACTCATTGGTATAGTGACAAACTGGGATATTACCAGGGCAATGGCATCTAAACTGCCCATGGATTCTCCTTTGACCCAAATCATGACAGCAGATGTAATAACAAACACTCCCGATGCATCCATTATTGACTGCATCCGAAAACTGGAGAATCATGAAATATCTGCCATGCCCATTGTTGAAGAAGACAAAGTGGTGGGTGTGATTTCAGGAGATATCCTTGCGAAAAGAACACTCTTCAGACTGTTGCAAACCATGACATAGAAGATGAACAGTCTCGACAGGTTGTTACAAAATCGGATGTTTGTGATAAAGCTTTCTGCTGTATAATTGAATATCTTTTTAGGAAAATTATTTACTTTGTACCACAATTTACAGTGCACCGGTTTTCGGTGTAGAAATATTAGCGGGGAGAGCTTTTTTATCTCCAATATACCGGAATGGAGCCTTGTTCAATTTGGTTCTTAGCGTTTCCATATAATTGATTTTTAAATCTGAGGATGAAAAATATGTCTATACCAGATGTAGTATCCGGGGAGATTTATAAAAAGAGAGACTAACAGA
>CAXMTQ010000065.1:10675-11000 GCA_964196205.1 uncultured Desulfobacula sp. | reverse complement strand
ACGTCATGACATATAATCAATATATATATTCTTGACATTACAATGGGTTTAATTATATCGTTCCAAAAAATTATAGTGATCAAGAGAATTACTACAAGACAGATAATAATTGTTAGCTATCAGTAATTCAGATCGGAAAAGTGATTCGTATGCAAGAAATGTCTGCTGAAATAATCGGAAAATACAAGCAACTATGCCGTCTTCAAATTTCTTATAATGACTTCAAGCACGTAAGGGAGCGTGCAGGACAAAAAAAATAAGTCATAAACAAAACATTTTAGGATTATCCCTGGAACCATCAGTGATATTGCGGTAGGTGAGCCAA
>CAXMTQ010000065.1:0-10665 GCA_964196205.1 uncultured Desulfobacula sp. | reverse complement strand
AACAATTTATAACCCATCACCGGATTACAGGTGCCTACCCTTCTTTTGTAAGGGTTTTGTACAATTTTACAGCATTAAAGGTCAGCGTAAAAATCATTGCCCTTGTCATCAATAATGATAAAGGCAGGAAAATTTTCCACAGTGATCATATAAACTGCTTCCATTCCAAGCTCTTCATATTCCATGAGCTCAACTTTTTTGATAAAGTCCTTTCCGAGCCTGGCAGCAGGACCGCCCGGTGATCCAAGGTAAAATCCGCCGTATTCCTTGCACGATTTGGTTACCTGGCTGGTTCTGTTTCCCTTGGCAAGCATGATCATGGAGGCTCCCTCTTTCTGGAAAACAGGTACATAAGGATCCATTCTTCCGGCTGTGGTGGGGCCAAATGAGCCGGAAGCCTCACCTTCAGGTGTTTTCGCAGGACCTGCATAGTAGATAATATGATCTTTTAAATATTGGGGCAGACCTTTACCTGCTTCAAATCTTTCCATGAATTTTGCATGGGCAATATCTCTTCCCACAATAATTTTACCGTTCAGTGACAGTCTTGTGGCAACAGGATATTGGGACAGCTCAGCCCTGATTTCGTCCATGGGTCTGTTGAGGTCAATCTGGACAGCCTCTTTCATTTCAGGTTCTTTTTTGGGCAGATAAGAGCCTGGATTCTCTTCTAACTGTTCTAAGAATATACCATCCTTTGTGATTTTTCCCAGGATTTGACGGTCGGCAGAGCATGAGACCCCAAGACCAATGGGGCATGAGGCTCCATGCCTTGGAAGGCGTATGATCCTAATATCCAGTGCAAAATGCTTGCCCCCGAACTGGGCGCCAAGGCCAAGTTCCTGGGATAGAACCAGAACTTTTTCTTCAAGATCTTTATCCCTGAATGCATGACCTGTTTCACTGCCCTGGGTGGGCAGAGAATCAAGGTATCTTACCGAGGCCAGTTTTACAGTTTTTAAATTGAGTTCTGCCGAGGTTCCGCCGACAACAAAAGCAATATGATATGGAGGACATGCTGCTGTACCAAGATCTTTCATTTTTTCCATCATAAAATCCAACAGGGTTTCTTCAGAGTTCAATACAGCTTTAGTCATCTGGAAGAGCGAAGTTTTATTGGCTGAGCCACCACCCTTGGCCATAAATAAAAATTTGTATTCTTCGCCTTGAACAGCGGTGATATCAATTTGTGCAGGAAGATTGGTTCTGCTGTTTTTCTCTTTATACATTGTAAAAGGTGTATTTTGAGAATATCTTAGATAATTTTGAGTATATGCCTCAAAAGCTCCTTTTGATAACTCTTCATCATCATCTGACCATGTCCAGACCTTCTGGCCTTTTTTAGCCATTATAATGGCAGTCCCGGTATCCTGGCACATGGGATAAACTCTGTCGGAAGCAATAACAGCATTTTTTAAAAGCTCCAGAGACACATAGCGGTCATTATCAGAACTTTCAGGGTCATCAATAATCATTCTTAATTTTTTGAGGTGTTCTGACCTGTAAAGATGTGCAACCTCTTTAAATGCCTGGTTTGCAAGCAGGGTCAAACCCTGGGGTTCTATCATAAGAACATCCTGGCCCTCAAATTCTCTTACCCTGACATGTTCTTTGGTCAATCTGCGGTATTCTGTATTGTCCTCTCCTAAGGGGAACATTGTCTCAAACTTAAAGTCACTCATTGTCCTGCCTTTTCAATTATTAATTAACCATCACCATTTTTCTTCTTAAATATGCAATCTGTGTCTGGTGGGGGAGATCTTTGGGGCAGTAATCTTCACATCCAAGAAGAGTCATGCAGCCAAACACACCATCATCATCCCCCATTATTTCATAGAACTCTTCATCTGTACGCTTATCCCTCGGGTCAATGGAAAATCTTGCAAGACGCATAAATCCAACAGCACCAAGGAAATCTTCTCTCATACGTTTTGTGGCACATGCAGAGACACAGCATCCACATTCCACACATCGTTCAAGTTCATATATCTCCTCTGCAACATCTGGATCCATTCTCTCTTCAAGCTGTTCAAAATTAACATTGTCTGCATATTTATCATGGATCCAGGATTCCACTCTTTCAGACATGGCACGCATGAATTTGCCTGTATTAACAGAAAGATCCCCGATGAGCTCAAATCCAGGCAGAGGCAGAAGTTTGATTTCACCTTTTTTAAATTTGGAGGTAAGGGTTCTGCATGCAAGGTCTGGCTGCCCATTGATCACCATGGCACAAGAACCGCATATACCTGCCCTGCAGACAAAGTCAAACTGGAGGGAAGGATCCTGATGTTCACGGATATCATTCAATGCAATAAAAATTGTCATACCGGGAGCTTCTGTCACCTCATAGGTTTCCATGCGGGGTTTATCACCCGGTTTTTGGGGGTTATATCTGAATATTTGAAATTTTAAAATTCTCTCTTGATCACTCATTATTTGTACCCCCTGCCGATACGTTCATTTTTACCTTTGAATTTGTCTGGAATGGTGATTGGATTTAAAAGCTTCTGGAGTTCAAACCTGTCAGCTCCCGGATTTGCTTTTTTAATCTCTTCTATTTCTTTTTCCCGTTTTGCTGTATCAGGATGATGGACGGTATTGTCCACACCATATCCCCTTGATGCAGGGGGCATCTCCATTTTCATAATATCCAAGTCTTCGTATGTGATTTCTGGAAGGTTTGCATCACTATCCTGCCATGTTGCCAAAGTTCTTTTTAGCCAATCTTTGTCATTTCTTTCAGGAAAATCTTCCCTTGAATGGGCACCGCGGCTTTCTGTCCGAAGCATGGCACCATAGGCAACACACTGAGCTAATTTGATCATCTTGGGGACTCTGATGGCTTCCACAAGTTCAGGATTGGAAGAGCTGATTTTGTTTCGCAGGGCAATTTTCTTTGCACGCTGGTTTAACACTTTTAACTCTTCAACAGCCTGTTCAAGATCTTCACTATTTCTAAAAATACCAACCTTGTCCATCATGATCTTCTGCATTTCAGCTTTTAATTCAAATGGATTTTCACCATAACCCCTGAGAAGAAGATCAGTTATGTTCTTCTCTTCTTGTTTCATAAAGCTTTCAACGGTGGAAGAGCTTACATTCAATGAATTATTTTTGCAGTAATCTGCCACATATTCACCCACAATCATTCCAGCCACAACAGTTTCAGCAACAGAGTTGCCGCCAAGACGGTTAAAGCCGTGCATATCCCAGCAGGCAGCTTCTCCGGCAGAAAAAAGCCCTTTAAGTGTCGGGCTTTCACCGGTTGCTTTTGTTCTTATTCCACCCATGGAATAATGCTGAGTGGGTCTAACAGGAATTAACTCTTCAACAGGATCAATACCAAGGAAATATTCACATATCTCTTTGACTTCCCTTAAATTCTTTTCAATATGTTTACGTCCAAGCAGCCTGATATCAAGCCAGAGATGATCACCATAACGAGATGGTACTCCTTTGCCTTTTCTCATATGCTCGGTCATTCTTCTTGAAACAACATCCCTTGAAGCAAGCTCTTTTTTGTCTGGTTCATAATCGGGCATAAACCTGTATCCATCCTTGTCAAGAAGAAGACCGCCGTCACCGCGGCATCCTTCTGTAGTCAGGATACCAACCGGTACAATGGCTGTAGGATGGAACTGGACAGCTTCCATATTTCCAAGCGTTGCAACTCCTGTCTCAAGAGCTATGGCAATTCCTATGCCTTCGGAAATTACAGCATTGGTTGAAATGGAATAGAGTCTTCCGTAACCTCCTGTGGCAATAGTTGTAGCTTTTGATACATAGGCAATGAGTTCGCCGGTTATAAGGTCTCGGACAACGGCACCATAACAAACTCCATTTTCATGGATCAGAGCAATGGCCTCTTTTCTTTCATGAATCGGAATACCCATTTGAATCGCTTTGTTATCCATGGTATAGAGCATGGTATGGCCTGCTCCGTCAGATGTATAACAGGTCCTCCATTTCTTTGTACCGCCAAAGTCCCGGGCCGTAATATAACCATGGGCTTCATCTTTTTCAGTAATGGTGACTTTTTCACCATTGATAACAACTTCTCTGTCGCCGCGTCTGACCCTTGACCAGGGTACTCCCCAGGCAGACAACTGCCGTATTGCTTTGGGAGAAGTGTTAACAAACATTCTTGCAACATCCTGATCACAGCCCCAGTCACTTCCTTTTACTGTATCTGCGAAATGGATCTCTTCATCATCTCCGTCGCCTTTAATGGTTGCTCCAAGACTTGCCTGCATACCTCCCTGGGCAGCAGCAGAGTGGGACCTTTTAGCAGGAACCAGAGATAGAACAATGGTGTCAAAGCCTCTCTGCATGGATGCAATTGCAACTCTGAGTCCTGCCAGCCCACCGCCGATTACAAGTGAATCTGTATATATGACTTTCATTTAGATATCCCCTTATTCCTGTGATTTTACAACGGGTTTCGTTTGTTCCAGATCATGAGTCTCTTCAATAACTGTACCATGACCTCCATATTTTTCTCCCACCTTATCCCTGTGCTTGATACCAATTACAACGAACACCAGTAAAGCAAGAAAACCAATGGTCAGATAAAAGATAATCAGTCTGTTTTTTATTTTTTTCAGCGTCTCTCTTGATTTTCTGGCATCTTTACCTGCAAACCATCCCCATTTCATGCACAGCCTGTAAAGACCGATGTTTCCATGGAGAACAACACAAACAAGCAGGATTATATACAGCAGCCACATATGGCCTGAAACTATCCTGTCCGCAGACATATAAGGTCCAATACTGCCTGGATTGAACAAAATGACAAAAAGATGGGTTGAACCTGCAAAAAACATAAGAAATCCTGTCACCACCTGTATATACCATAGAGTTGTTTCACTATGGTCCAGCATCTGCATCTGATCCCTTACAATCCGGTGCTGCTTCCAGGAGATGGGAAATTTTCTTATCCCCAACAGTGCATGGATGATAAAAATTGTAAAAATAATAAGCACGGCAAAAACTACAGCTATGGGAAAACCATGCCCACTCTCTGAAAGAAAAGCAAACTCCAGTGTTTTTGACACAAAACTAAATGCGTTTTTCCCCAATATAATGCTGCTGTCAAAAAGCAGATGGCCCCATATGAACAATCCAAGGATCAGACCTGTTCCGCTCTGAAGAAAATCAAGCCTTGCAGGGATTCTGCTCTTTTTTTTAGTTGATTCCAAAATAAAACTATTCAATTGTTACCCTCCTTCACCTCAAAATTATACAAATACATCCTTGCAAGTCTGCCCGATGAGGCCGAGATTTTCACAAACATGGATGCCGTTTTCTTTAAAAGCCTTGATTTTAGCAGCACCTGTTCCGCTGGAACCTGAAATAATAGCGCCTGCATGTCCCATCCTCCTGCCTGGAGGTGCGGTGAGACCGGAAATAAAACCCACAACCGGTTTGGTCAGATTTTCTCTTATATAAACAGCTGCTTCCTCTTCTGCACTCCCGCCGATTTCTCCCACCATGACAATTGCACTTGTTTCATCATCATTTTGAAAAGCTTCAAGCACATCAATAAAATTTGTGCCGTTAACAGGATCACCGCCTATGCCGATACAGGTGGACTGTCCCATTCCAAGCTTTGTTAATTGATCAACCACTTCATAAGTCAGTGTTCCAGAGCGTGAAATAACCCCGATACTCCCCTTTTTATGAATCCAGCCCGGCATGATACCAACCTTGCTCTCTTCAGGAGTTATAATGCCGGGACAGTTAGGTCCGATAAGACGGCATGTTTTTGTGGCAAGAAAATTTTTAACCTTGACCATATCAAAAACAGGCAGACCTTCTGTTATGGTTACAATCAGATTTACGCCGGAATCAGCAGCCTCCATGATGGCATCTGCTCCAAACGGCGGGGGTACAAAAATAAGGGAAGTATCAGCCCCTGTCTCTTCAACCGCCTGCTTAACAGTATTAAAGACCGGGACATCATCCATTTTCTGTCCGCCTTTACCAGGAGTTACTCCTGCCACAATTTTTGTGCCATACTCCAGGCATGCCCTTGCATGGAAAGAGCCTTCATTGCCGGTAATTCCCTGTACAATGACTTTTGTATTTTTATTTACATATATACTCACTTTTAATCTCCTTAATTCACTGATGCTGCTATTTTTTCGGCTGCATCGTTAAGATCAACAGCACTGGCTAAGCCAAGGTTGGCATCATTTAAAATCTTTTTGCCCTCTTCCACATTGGTACCTTCCATGCGCACAACAACAGGAATGTTAATACCGGTTTTTTTAGCTGCATCCACAACTCCCCTGGCAAAATTATCACACCTTAGGATGCCGCCGAAAATATTGATCAAGACAGCTTTAACCTTGTCATCGGCAAGGATGATTCTGAATGCATTTTCAACCTGCTCTGAAGATGCTCCACCCCCGACATCCATGAAATTAGCCGGAGCTGCCCCGGCATTTTAATAATATCCATTGTTGCCATGGCAAGACCTGCACCATTTACAATATTGCCTACATTGCCATCAAGTTTTATATAATTGAGATTATATTTTGATGCTTCAACTTCCATGGGATCTTCTTCATCAAGATCCCTTAACTCCATAAGCTCTTTATGGCGGTAGAGGGCATTGGAATCAAAATCAACCTTGGCATCAAGAGCAATAACCTGATCATCAGCAGTTAAAATCAAGGGATTGATTTCAACAAGTGAGCAGTCTTTTGCAGCAAAAAATTTATAAAGATTGGATAGAAGCTGGGAAAATTGTTTCATGGCAGCAGGAGGAAGTTCAAGTCCAAATCCCACCTGCCTTAATTGATACCCTTGAATTCCCATTAAAGGATCAACATGGACTTTTACAATTCTTTCAGGAGTTTTTTCAGCCACCTGCTCAATATCCATACCTCCGTCACGGCTTGCCATTATTACTATGGAAGCTGTTGCCCTGTCCACAAGAATACTAAGATAAAGCTCTTTTTCAATTTTCTGCCCTGCCTCAATCAAAAGCTTTTTAACAACTTTTCCTTCAGGGCCTGTCTGATGGGTAACAAGGGTCATACCAAGGATCTCATTGGCAAGTGTTTCAACCTCTTCCATTGAAGATGCAAGCTTTACCCCGCCGCCTTTGCCTCTTCCACCAGCATGGATCTGTGCTTTAACCACCACAGGAAACCCGCCCAAACCTTGAGCTGCCTCTTTTGCCTCTTCAACACTGAAAACAGCCTTTCCTTCAGGAACAGGAACACTGTACTGCCTGAACAATTCCTTTGCCTGATATTCATGTATTTTCATTTTATTTCCTCTTTATAAATATGACAACAGCTCTTCTGCTGCTGCTGTAGGTGAAATTTTATCATTTTCAACTCTGTTTGAGATTGCAGGTATTTTTTTGTTTATTTTTTCATTGTTTTTAAACCGCTGTTTCAAACCTTCGTCAACAAGTGTCCACATCCACTCCAGAGACTGTTTTTTGCGTTTTTGTAAAAATTCTCCTGAAGTTTTAAATTTTTTTCCATGGTCAAGTATGGTTTCCCATATATCTTTGGTGCCGCCTTCAATTACAGAGGAGCAGCTTAAAACAGGTGTAGACCAGGTTGGAGACTCGGGCTGGATCATATGCATGGCAATTTCAAGATCTCTCTTTGCTTTTTCAACCGCATTAAGGTTATCCCCATCTGCCTTGTTAATTGCAATGGCATCTGCAAGCTCTAAAACCCCCTTTTTAATGCCCTGGAGTTCATCTCCTGCCCCTGCAAGCATAAGGACCAGGAAAAAATCAACCATGGAGGAAACACTTGTTTCAGACTGGCCAACGCCTACTGTTTCGACAAGTATTACATCAAAGCCGGCTGCCTCGCAGATCAGCATTATCTCCCTTGTTTTTGCTGCAACACCTCCAAGGGTCTCTCCGGCGGGCGAAGGTCTGATAAAAGCATTTTCGTGGGCAGCAAGCTTTTCCATCCTTGTTTTATCTCCAAGAATAGAGCCTCCGCTTCTTTTGCTTGTTGGATCAACAGTAAGTACAGCCACTTTATGACCAATATCTGCCAGGGCAACGCCAAGATTTTCAATAAATGTGCTTTTGCCAACCCCTGGCACGCCTGTTATACCGAGCCTTATGCTGTTGCCGGTATGTGGCAGGATTTGTTCCATGACCTTGAAGGCAAGGGTTTGATGGTCTTTGAGCCTGCTTTCAATCAATGTTATTGCCTTGGCAATCATGCGGCGATTGCCATTTAAAATTCCCTTGACAAATTCATCAGGGCTATTTTGAGTCATAAACCTTACGCACCTATGATATTAAGAGTTTTGTTCGCAGAATCTGTAACAACAGTTCCAGGACCAAAAATCTCAGCAGCACCTGCATTTTTCAAAAATTCATAATCCCCTGGAGGAATTATACCGCCGACAATAACTTTAATATCAGAAGATTCCTGTTTTTTCAACTCCTCTACAACCTGTGGCACCAGAGTTTTATGACCTGCTGCAAGGCTTGATACTCCAACAACATGAACATCATTTTCAACTGCCATCATTGCAGCCTCTTTCGGGGTCTGGAACATGGGTCCAAGATCCACATCAAAACCAAAATCAGCAAAGGCTGTTGCAATAACCTTTATACCCCTGTCATGACCGTCCTGTCCCATTTTTGACAGAAGAATTCTGGGTCTTCGGCCTGTTTTCTTTTCAAAATCATCGCAGCGTTTTCTTAGAGAATCAATCATGGTAGTATTAGAACTCTCTTGAGCATATATCCCTGAAATACATTGGGTTGTGGCAACAAATCTTGTAAAAACTTTTTCCATGGCATCTGAAATTTCTCCTATGGTTGCCCTTGCCCGCACAGCAGGAAGGCAGACAGCAAGAAGGTTCTCACTTGATTCACATGCTTTTGTTATATCATCGAGAGTTTTTTGTACAAGATCATTGTCTCTCTCTTTTTTAGTCTGGTCAAGCCTTGCTACCTGCTCTTCCCGAATCCCTTCTGAAACTTCACGAACTTCAATGGGGACTTCATCTTCGATCTTGTATTTATTGACTCCAACAATTACATCTTCACCCTGGTCAATTCTTGCCTGGCGCCTGGCTGAAACTTCTTCGATTCTCATTTTAGGCATGCCCGATTCAATGGCCTTTGCCATGCCGCCAAGTTCCTCGATTTCCTTTAAAATCTTTCTTACTTCATCAATGATATTCTGGGTCAGGGTCTCAACATAATATGATCCTCCAAGGGGATCAACTACATCACAGATACCAGACTCTTCCTGGACAAGTATCTGGGTGTTTCTTGAAATCCTTGCAGATAGTTCCGTGGGAAGCCCCACAGCTTCATCAAAGGAGTTGGTATGAAGGCTCTGGGTGCCGCCAAGTACGGCAGAGAGACATTCAAGGGTTGTTCTTACAACATTGTTATAAGGATCCTGCTGGGTCAAACTCCAGCCTGAAGTCTGGCAGTGGGTTCTGAGCATTTTTGATTTTGGGTTTTCAGGATTAAACTGGTCCATGAGTTCTGCCCATAAAAATCTGGCAGCCCTTAACATGGCAATATCCATGAAAAAATTCATGCCGATGCCAAAAAAGAAGGAAAGCCTTGGGGCAAATTTATCAATATCAAGTCCTGTGGCCAACGCAGCTTTGACATATTCAAGACCGTCAGCCAGGGTAAACGCTGCCTGGAGAACTGAATCAGCTCCTGCCTCCATGATATGATAACCACTTATACTTATGGAGTTGAATTTTGGCATGTTCTCAGAGCAGAAACCTATGATATCAGAAATAATCCTCATGGATGGTGTTGGTGGATAAATATATGTATTGCGGGTCAAATACTCTTTTAAAATATCATTCTGGATTGTTCCCATGAGCTGATCATGCTTAACTCCCTGCTCTTCTGCTGCAACAATATAGCCTGCAAGAATCGGCAGTACCGCACCATTCATGGTCATGGATACAGACATCTGATCCAGAGGGATCTGATCAAACAAAATTTTCATATCTTCAACAGAATCAATGGCAACTCCAGCTTTTCCAACATCACCTGCAACCCTTGGATGATCAGAATCATAACCTCTGTGGGTGGCAAGATCAAAGGCAACAGATAACCCCTTCTGGCCCGCTGCAAGATTTTTACGATAAAATTCATTGGATTCTTTTGCAGTTGAAAATCCAGCATACTGACGGATAGTCCATGGACGACCTGCATACATGGTTGCCATGGGTCCCCTGACAAAGGGTTCAAATCCCGGCAGATTATTTGTAAATTCAACATTTTTAAGATCTTCTGCCGTGTATAAGGGTTTGATATCTATCCCTTCCGGGGTTTTTTTTGTTAATGATTCAAGAGGTTTTCCTCTAAGCTGTTTTTTGGCAAGCTCTTTCCAACTGTTAATATCCGACATAATTATTCCTCCCTTTCACAAAGTTCGACTAAGATTCCTGATGTAGCCTTTGGATGTAAAAATGCGATTTTTGCCCCGCCCGCACCTTTACGGGGAGTTTGGTCAATGCGTTGAATTCCTTTTTCTTTAAGTTCTGCAAGGGCATCTTCAATATTTTCAACTCTGAATGCCACATGCTGAATCCCCTCACCTTTTTTTGCAATATATTTTGCAATGGGTCCATCCTCGGATGTGGATTCCAAAAGTTCAACTTCGCTTTCACCAACAGGCAAAAATG
>CAXMTQ010000064.1:0-11274 GCA_964196205.1 uncultured Desulfobacula sp. | reverse complement strand
CTCCTTTTTTTAATAGATCCTGGGCAATGGTTTCAATTCCGGTAACAGCTTCAAAGGCATTTGCATACTCTTCCAGGGTGGCTGCAAAAAAAGTAAATTTACAGGCTGTAAGTGAATCCACAACAGCATTTAAATCTTCTGCAATCTTTATAATTCTTGCCTTGCCACTGAAACTGAATCTATCTGTGGCCACGGGTTTTCTAAATATTTCATGACTTATGGGATAGGCTCGCAAATGACATCCACCACGGGTGGAGAGAGCATATCCCAGTGCCATCCCATATGCCCCACGGGGATCATAGGCCGGAAGCTCCAAACCTTTTACAGACATGGCAGTCTTAGGTTTTCCCATTTTTTCTGCATAAGATTTTGCTCCCATGGCAAGGTTCCTGCCCTCACCTTTTCCAAAAGCAATATCATCAAGAAGAGATAAAAGAGTTTCCCGGGTGTAATCAATGCCGGTTATTTCACGTCTGCACGCCAGAACTGATGCAGCAGATATTGTATCCATCCCATAATAATTGCACCGTTCATTGGCCTTTACAACAAGATCTCTGTCCATACAACCAATAAGAGCTGTAAAATGGGACATGGTTTCAAACTCAGGCATTGTAAAGCTCTCCTGGTTTTTTGCTCCAATCTTTTTACACAGAATATGGCAGCCAAGGCAGCCGTGTCTCTTTGGAGCGTAAGTTTCAGCATAGGCAGCAGCATTGAGTTTTGATGCATATTTGAAATTAGTACTCAAAAAATTATCAGTGGGCATCATGCGTCGATTATCCATCAGATCATATACAGCCCCGGTACCAAGGCTGGCAAAGCCAAACTGACCCATCAGCACAGGAGAAGCAGCTGTAAGCCTTACAATATCTTCCCTTGCCTTTTTCAATTTATCAGGATTTTCCACCTTGCACCTGCCCGTACCATGCACCAGGATATATTTAATTTTTTTTTGGGCGAGACAGAGTCCAAGTCCTGCTCTACCGGCTGCATGATGCTGATCCACTGTTATGGAGGCAAACCGGACACCATTTTCAGCTGCAGACCCGATGGAGGCAAGGGAGGCATTGCCCGGCTTGATTTGTTTCTGAAGAACATTTGTATCAAGCCCCCATAATTTTTTGGCATCTTTAAAATATATTTTACTGTTTTTTATTACTATACCAATGGGAGTTTTGCTTTTACCTTTAATGACGATACCATCCCAGCCAGCGCGTTTAAGCCTGGTGGCAAGTTTCCCGCCAACAGAAGAGTCTGCAATAAGTCCTGTGAGAGGAGATTTTGAAATAATATGGGCACGACCTGATGTGGGTGAAATAGTTCCGGTAAGAGGCCCTGTAAAGATGCTGATTACCATCTCCTCATGATCCCAGGGAAGAGTTGCACATTGCCTTAAATATCTGCCGCCAAACCCTTTACCACCAATATAAAAACTGTAAGTATCAAGATCAGGGTGCTCAACCTCAAAGCGTTTTTTTTTAAGGTCAATATGCAGTATATTTCCAGTCCATCCATACATATTTGAATGCCAATCGTAATTTTGCTACTTTTTTCAAGTTTATCCTGTTTTTACAAATATTACATGACAATCAATATTTTGGCTATGATTATCTAAATATTTGCCATAACATTCAGTGGAAGGATGGTTGCCTGCAGGATGTATTTTGGACTTTGCTTACAAGCTTTTTGCCAGTGTAGTGTTAACACTGCTCACTATAAAATGATCTATTTTGTAACAGCATGTTGGTCCAGTATTTGTTTATTTGTTTAATTTTTCTATATTATCCCTTGCAAATGTAATGGAAGGATCTATTTTTAGAGCCATTTCATAGTATTGAATTGCAAGTTTGGTTTCCCCAAGTTCTCTATAATTTGAACCTATATTGGCGTAGTTAATGGCAAGGGAGGGGTCAATCTCAAGTGCATTTTCAAAACATGTAATAGCTTTTTCATGATTTTTTTGCATAAAATGACAAAACCCCATGGTATTGAACATATCCGGGCGCTGCCCGTCAATTGCAAGGCCTTGTTCACATGTTTCAACAGCTTGTTCATACTGTTCTAGATCTTTTTGGCATGCCCCCATATGGGAATAGATATCCGGCATATTCAATTTTACAGGATCTCTTTCAAGGGCAGTTTTAAATTCAATCAGAGCATGATCAAAGTCATACATTGCGTTCAGCATCAAACCTTTGTAAAAATTTGTATAGTATCTGCCGGGCAGTGCTTTCTCCAGATCATCGAGTCTGGGCAAAGCCTTAACAGGATTAAAATTTTCAGTGATCAGTCTGGCGGAAAACATACCTACGCTTGCTGCTGATGCCCGCTCCCTGAAATGAGCTCCCGGAATTATAGTATAAAATGCAGGAATTTCAAGATCGCTGTTCATAACATTTATGGCAAAAACCTGAAATTGTTTTGAATCCAGCACATGGAGCAGGTTTTCCACTTCTATTCTGATATTATTGTTTGAAAGATCAGGCAGAGAATCTATATTAATAATCTTATGGGGATGGGTGATAAATTTTGCATTTTTAATGTTAATAAATTTAGGAAGGCCTGAAGCTACATAATTGGATCCTGAGTTAAAATCCCCTGCAAGCTGTGCTGTTTCTGTCAGAGCACGACTCATGGCTTTTTCAGGATCAGGCGAGGTCCCTGCGGTCCATACGATTTCACTTGTACTGCCAAAGGTGGCAGGATCCCAGGCAAGAACACCAATAGTGGGGATACCGGTATCAAGTGAAAAATCGGAAGCATAAACCTTTATGCCCTCTTTTTTAAAATTATTGAGCATTTTAATGACCAGAGGGTCTGAAAAAGAGTCAAGATTTATTCCAGGGACATTTAAGTTTTCATGGCTGACGATAGAAGAGGTATGGCGTTCAACAAGTTCACAAATTCCCTGGATTAAGGCCTCTTCCTGGCAATTCCCGGCACATGGTCCATTAAATTCATTAATCATATAGAACCAGTTAAAAGGTATTAAAATTTCCTGATTCTTTGTCAGATTATAGCCTTTAGTCCATTGAAGGGGCAGATTATCAAAAATTGGTTTGACCTTTAATGCATCTTCTCTATTATCATGAACAGATTTTATAATCTGCTCATATGCAATAGCTTTTTCACCCAGCTCTTTTGGAGTGGAATAAAAAAAGTTTTTCTTTTTTTTCTTAAACGAAAAAAAACTGAATCGTTCGGCAAGCTCCATTACCGCACTGGCTTCAGATTGCTCTGGAGTCCCGCCTTTGCCCATTTGCTTTTTTGTGCCAATAACATCTCTGGCATCAAGGCCGCATTCACTGAAAAAAACCGGGATACCCAGCCGCCCGTTATCAATTCTCCGGGTACGGCTTAAAATATCAAGGTTGACTCTTTTTGTTTTCTCTTTAAATCTTGCTATAGTCTCTTTTGGAGATACAATTTTATCCTGATCATATGTATAGCCTTTAAAGGCATCTTTCAATTCAATTGTATAACTCATGGATTATCCTTTATAAAAACTCTATTTTATCTGCTCTTCTTTAAAAACACTGCTTATATCACATCGTAGTATAAAAATGCAATATTAAAAACAATCCTTTAAATGTATATAAAAACTATGTATATTAAATTAGTATGATAATTATAACCTGTTTGGATTTTAGCAATATCAATTATGAGTATTTAAAAGATGAAACTTTCAACAAAGACCCGATACGGAACAAGAGTTTTGATAGAACTGGCATTAAAGGTAAATCAGGGTGCTATTTCGGTCAGCAAAATATCTTCAAATCAAAAAATATCGGTAAAATACCTTGAACAAATTTTACGGACTTTAAGACAGGCAGGTGTTGTAAAAAGTGTGAGAGGACCAAAAGGAGGACATCTGCTGGCAAAAGATCCCAGCAAAATATATCTTGGCCAGATTGTCAGACTTTTTGAAGGGCAGACTGATCTGGTGAGCTGCGTCAGTTCTCCGGAAAATTGCGCAATGGCAGCTGAATGCCTTGTTCGGGATGCCTGGCAGGATGCAACATCAATTTTATATAAAAAGCTCGATAATATCAGTATTGCCAGTTTGATAAAAAATAGTGACAAGGATTATCAGGGGGCTGCCTGTATATCCAGTTAACTCTCCTTCACTCTCTTTTAACCTCCTGCAAGAAGGTCTTTAATCTTTTGAAGTGTTTCTGGATCACTGTTTTTAAGCATCTTTGCCAGATTTGTTTCATCGGAAGAGATGGGTTTATCTGCAGTAATATCAGTTACAGGCTCAACATCAAGTATCTCACAAATGGTTTTTATTAAAACTTCAGGCGTAACAGGTTTTTCTATTATTCTTTTTGGTTTAAGTCCTGAAGTAAATGCATTAAAAGTTTTGACGTCTTCACTTGCAAACTCACTATGAGCATGGGCTGTAACTACTATGATCGGCAACCGGGACAACTCCTTTTTCCTTCTTAATATGCGAATCAGTTTAATCCCGGACACTTTGGGCATATTCATATCAAGAGTCATCAAGTCTGGTCTCTCTTTTTCAATTTTATCAAGTGCATCCTGTCCGTCAACAGCAGAATCCACTATAAACCCGGCATCTTGAATACAAGCCATTAAAAAATTTCTTACGTCAGGTTCATCATCGACCACAAGTATTTTTTTTTCATTTGCTTTAGCCATAATTTTCCCCTTTTCATGGTCAGTATCTGACCGAAACTTAAAATAAATTTGCAAGTTTGCGATCAGATACCAGTTAAGATTTCCTTAACAGGCTGTAACATAATAGAGGATTTCCCACAACTCATAAAGTTGAAAAAATTTGCATTTTTGTAACAGGCTGCTGGGTTAATCTGTTTTTTTTGTCTCTGACTCTATTCTACCCATGGCTTTTGTAAGTTCCATGAGAACTCCAAGCCCTTTGCTTATTTCAGGGTTAAACCCGGCAGACGCAAGTCCAAAAACACCAACACTTTTTGCATTTTCCAATTCAACTTTTGAAGGAATCTGGGATAATTTCTCGAGAAGTTCAACTGTTTTAGGATCTGAAAGACTCTTGGTAAGGCCAAGAAGTGCGACAATACCATCTCCCATACTATCAATGTCTTCCGCAGTATAGGAGGCTGCAACTTTGGTACGCAGATCAACAGTAGCCTTTATAATCCTGAATACACCTTTTTGTTCAAGTTCATTCAAATAGTGAATAGTCTGGGGCACAGCTGATTTAAGCAGAGGTTCAAGATCTTTTACAAACTCGATCATACTGGCCATCTGCTTTAATGCAAAGGTAAAGTTCCGGGTATTTCTCATGGCTTCTTTAGTTAAGGATACAAAATCTTCAAGCTGGAAACCGGCTTCGACTTCGGTGAGTTCATTGATTAACAGTGCGGTGGCGTGGTTGCTGATGGGAATTAAATCGTTTTTTAATTCTGCAAATTTTTCACTGGTTTTAATCAGAGGTTGTATCTGGGTTTCAAGCCGTTCAAGTTTTTCCAGTATCAATTCTTCGTTAGTCATTCCCGCCTCCTATTCTGTTGAAACTTTGGGCCAATGTTTTCCAGCCATTGCCATCTGAGGCTCAAGCGGCATGTCCTGCCCACTTAAAAGAAGGTTCCAGTAAACCCATTTAAACATCATTTTCCCCCAATAGTTCATATTGCTCTCCCCCACAAGATCAAAGGGCCCTACACCTGGAAACGGAAATTTACCTGGAAGCGGTTCTGTCTTGTAATTAAAATCAAAAAGGAATGCCTTTTCATAGCCGGAAACAATAAAGCAGGTTGAATGCCCGTCAAAAGATGGTTTAGGCTCTTTACCATCAATTTCAAGGAGCAGGTTTTCAACAATAATATCTGCCTCATAATGGGCAACAGAACCAGCCTTTGAGGTTGGAACATTTGTAGCATCACCCACAACATAAATGTTGTCATATTTTTCAGCTTTGAGCGTATGATCATCTGTCAGGACATATCCCATTCCATCGCCCATTCCTGAATTCTCAATATAATCTGGTCCGAGATTGGGCATGGTGGAGATAAAAAGGTCATAGTCAAGTTTTTCACCCCTTGCAGATTCAATATATTTCTCCTCTTTGTTCACAACTTCAAGGTCAAAGTTTGGAACTACCTTAATTTCTTTCTCTTCTGCAGAAGCTGTCATAACCTTTGTTGCTATGGGCTTTGTAAAAATACCAGTGTTGGGAGTGACAAATTCAATCTCAATATTATCCCTGTATCCATTTTTAGCAAAAAACCAGTCAGCCATAAAAATAAATTCCATGGGAACAACAGGACATTTGTGAGGCATTTCAGCAATATTAAAAATCATTTTGCCTTTTTCAAAATGTCTCATTCTTTTATGCAGAGCAACAGCACTCTCAAGGGTGAAAAAAGTGTGCTCATTGGACTCTGGATCAGCTTTCCAGTCTTCAAGCCCTTCAACTTCCTCTGGGACAGGCAGACAGCCGGTTCCAATGATGAGATAATCATAATTATATTTACTTTTTTTACATTCAACTTCTCTTTTATCAGGATTCACGCCTACGACATCATCAAGGACAAAATCCACGCCTGGCGGTATAAAATCACGTTTTGGTTTCATGCAGTCATCTGCCGTATAAATTCCAAACGGGATAAAAAGCCACCCGGGTTGATAATGATGCATTTCATCATTATCAATAATTGTTATTTTCCAATTACGTCCCAATTTCCTTCTCAATTTAGCGGCACACATAGTTCCACCGGCGCCGGATCCAAGTATTACGATCTTTTTCATCTACATTTCCTCATTTATAAATTAATATTTACTGCTCCTAATTCCTGTTATTGTCTGTTTTATCTGTTTTACATAAAAACCAGCAAATCTGAATTCTTCCAGATTTTTTTGGTTGTTTCGATTGACAAATCTGTAAGGGTTATTTTTTCTAATTTGTTATAAAATGCTTCAATGGCTTCATTCCATGCATCCCATATCTGACTTGAGTTGCAAGTTCCATTGTTGGAAAAAATAAAGTCATTAAAGTGTCTGTTATCTATACCAATATAATCTATACTATTTTAGTATGGAATAGGTTGAATTACTTGTCAAGAAATAAATTAACTGCTATTTTATACTTGATATTTGTAAACAAATAATACAAAAAGAGGGTATATGAAAAAAAAGATAATGATTGTTGATGATGAAACTGATATCCAGGCATATCTCATGGCTGCTCTTGAAGACAGCGGTTATTCCACATGCACTGTAAATGATATTAATGATATCCTGGGTTCCATTTACCAGGAAAAACCGGATTTAATCCTACTTGATATTATGATGCCGGACAGGTCAGGCATATCAATATACAGGGAAATCCAGCAGACCCCTGAATTTAAAACAATACCCATTATCCTCATGAGTGGCTTGTCTTCAAAAAATGAATTCATAGAAAAATTATTCCATGATCAAAAAAATCCTGATAAGATTTCAGTTCCTGCTGTATTTATGGAAAAACCGATCCAGCTTGAAAAATTAGAAAAACAAATATCCAATTTATTAAAATAAGAGGTTACAATGATATCTACTTCAGAACTTAATATCTGTATCAAAGAAAATTTGTTTGATATGATTCCCATGACTATTGCAGTGATAGATAACAATTTTAATATTGTTCATGCCAATAATCTGTTTAAAGAAACTTTTGGCCAATGGGAAAATAAAAAATGCCATGAAGTTTATAAAAACTCAGATTCATTATGCGCTGATTGTAAAGGCTCTCAAGCTTTTAAAGATGGAATTTCAAAAAAAAATCAGGAAGCTGGATATGATAAAAATGGCGTTTTAACACGCTATATCAAACATACAATTCCTGTTGTAGATGAAAACAACAACATTCATTTTTTAGTAGAGATGTCAATTGATATAACACAAACTGAAAAAATAAGAAAAGAGCATCAATTGCTTTTTGACCAGGTTCCATGCTGCATCCTGGTCATAGACAAAAATTTTAAGATTGTCAGAACAAATCAACAGTTTAAAAATACGTTTAACCCGGTTAAAGGCGAATATTGTTATAAATCTTTAAAAGGTCTGGACACTCAATGTTCTGATTGTATATCAAGAGCTTCTTTTGATGACGGTCAAATGCATACTGGCCATCATACCTGGAAAACAGCAGAGGGTAAAGATATCCATTTTCAGATAACTACAGTTCCTCTTGAATCGGAAGATGGCAAACCTGAGTTTGTCATGGAGATGGCAGTTGATTTAACAAAGACCCGTCAGCTTGAGAAAGAGAAACTTGAAGCTGAACGTCTTGCTGCAGTGGGGCAGACCGTTGCAGGGCTTGCCCATGGAGTTAAAAATCTTATTACGAGCCTTGAAGGCGGGATGTATATGCTCAGTTCAGGCATGAAAAAAAGTGATATTGAAAGAATTGGCAAAGGCATGGAGATATTAAACAGAAACGTGGGTCGTGTTTCAACATTTGTAAAAGAATTTTTAGAGTTTTCCAAGGGGAGATCAATCAGTGTAGCCAAATGCGATCCTGTCAAAATTGTTGAAGAAGTTGTCACCTCCTATGCAACAAAAGCAGCCCAATGTGATATCAGCCTTGAAAACAAAACAAAAAACAAAATAGCATCAGCGCCAATGGATTATGAAAACATTCTTGAATGTTTGACCAATCTTGTGGGAAATGCAATTGATGCCTGTCAGATGAGCGAAAACAAAGGCAATTGCTTTGTCCATGTCAAAGTTTATGAAGTTGGTGATGTGATTACTTTTAAAGTCACTGACAATGGATGCGGTATGGATTATGATGTTAAAAATAAAGTTTTCACCAATTTTTTTACAACCAAGGGAACTGGTGGAACCGGGCTTGGACTGCTTACATCAAAAAAAATTATTCAGGAACATGGAGGTACAATCGAGTTGAAGTCAGAACCAGGACAGGGGTCAGCGTTTAAAATTTCTTTGCCGCGGAAAAGGTTGCCACAACTTAAATAAAATTTTTGAGATCTGATTAAATGACCAGAAAAAAACATGTTGTTCTATTTCTTGGAGAGAGCGGAAACAATCTACAAATGATGGCTGAATGCTTTGCCCTTGAAATGAATAATAGAGATACTTTGTGCATCAGTGCCTGCATGACCCCTCCTGAACTGGATCCTGTTGCCTGCAGGATTATGCAGGATTCTGGCATGACTCTTTCCAAAATTGCCCTGAGATCACTTATTGATATTGAACTTTTTATGTTTGACCTGATTATTACCCTTGGTGATTTTGATCATGACTGCAGGCCATCCCTGCAGGGAATGCCACCTCATATTCACTGGGATATTCCAGATCCTCAACCCGGTGAAAACCAGGATACACGATATAAGCAGCTTATTTCTGCCAGGGATAAAATTAAGGACAAGATTTTTACACTGTTTGACTCAGATCTTCTGCATGCACTGTTTATTGCAAGAAGGAATTTAGAACTTGTACTTGATAATCTTATGGATGGGGTTATGGCACATACAACAAATAGAAGAATTTTCTTTTTTAATAAGGCTGCAGAGACGATTACAGGTTATGATCGTTCTGAAATCCTTGGGAAAGACTGTCATGATGTCTTCCCTGGAAGGTTTTGCGGCGGGTTCTGTGATTTTTGCAATGGGATACCAGAAGAAAAAACAAAAACTAAATTTAAAAAAGTAGACTTCACAAAAAAAGATGGTACTCAGTTAAATCTTAAAATGTCAATTATTTCCCTTGAAAATGAATTTCACCAAGAGATAGGAGCTCTTTTATCATTTCAAGATGACACAGAACTGGATCAGCTGAAAAGCAGATTAAGACATCGTCATACCCTTGGAGATCTTGTTGGAAGAGATCCCAAAACCCTTGAACTTTTTAACCAGATTAAAGAAGTCAGTTCTTCACAGGTTTCTGTTTTAATTGAAGGTAAAAGCGGTACAGGCAAAGAACTCGTAGCTAATGCGATCCATGATATTGGTATCAGGTCAAAAAAATCTTTTGTTGCCATCAATTGCGGAGCATTGCCGGAAGGCATTCTGGAGAGCGAATTGTTCGGTCATGTCAAAGGGGCTTTTTCAGGTGCTGCCAGGGATCGAAAAGGTCGTTTTGAGCTGGCAGACGGTGGTACTATATTTCTTGATGAAGTTGGAGAATTATCTGCTGCAATGCAGGTTAAACTTCTCAGGGTGTTACAGGAGAAAAGCTTTGAAAGGGTTGGAGGAGAGAAAACCATACATGTTGATATAAGGATCATAAGTGCGACAAATCAAAACTTAAGAAAAATGATGGAAGAGAAGAAATTTAGAAAGGATCTTTTTTACCGCCTTTGTGTTGTTCCCATCAGTCTTTTCCCATTAAAAGAGAGGCGACTTGATATTCCAATGCTTATAGAACATTTTCTGGAAGTTATTGCTTTAGAGATAAAAAGACCTGCATTAACCCTCTCAAATGAGACAATGGATATCCTTTCTGCCTATGACTGGCCCGGAAATGTGAGAGAACTGCATAATATGATTGAGTATGCCTATGTCAAATGCCATTCAGGGACAATTGAAACTGAGCATCTTCCTCCAGAAATCATGAATTACAGTTTTATTAAAAAGCAGAAACCAGGCCCTGGCTTAAAGATGTCAAAAGAGAAGTTTTTTTCAGCACTCTCCATGGCAGAAGGTAATAAAAAAAAAGCTGCAGAGATTCTTGGAGTAAGCCGCGCTACCATTTACAGGTATTTTGATCATTATGGCGGTCATTAAAATCTGAATTAATGGAAACAAATAAAGGCATCAAGGTTATTTAAATGAATATCCTTATCAGCATAGAAAAACTTCTGTCCGGCAAATTCGTTGAAGGAGCCAGGATGGAATTTAAAAAAGGGTGGAATCCTGTGCCGACTCTTCTGACAATTACTGCCTTTGCCAATGATTTTGGAAATGAGGGAAGTGGATATATTATTATTGGAGTTGAAGAGGAGAATGGCAGGGCAAAACGACCGGTGTATGGATTTAATCCTGATAAGTTTGAACAGGTACAAAAAGAGCTTATAGGATACTGCAATCTTATTCAGCCTTCATTTTTTCCTCGTCTCTCTATGGAAGAGATTGACAATAAACAGGTCATGGTTATCTGGATTCCAGCTGGGAGCAACAGACCTTATAAAGTTCCCGATAATGTTACAGCAAAACATAAAATTTACAACTATCGAATAAGACAATATTCCAGCAGTGTTGTGCCAAACCGTGAACAGGAAGCTGAACTGATACAGCTGACAGCAAAAATACCTTTTGATGACAGGGT
>CAXMTQ010000063.1:0-11375 GCA_964196205.1 uncultured Desulfobacula sp. | reverse complement strand
AAAAACACATCTTTGCTTTTCTCCTCCGGACAACTCATTTATTTTTCTATCCTGCAGATGTTTTATCCCGCATACCTCCAGCATTGTTTCCACTTTTACAAAATCATCCATGCAGGGGTGTGAAAATCTTGGTATATAAGGATGTCGTCCCATCATGACCACATCTTTTACACTAAAAGGGAAATTTATACTATAATCCTGGGACACAATGGAAATTTTCTTTGAAACCTCTTTTTTAGTAAGAGATAAAATTGTTTTATTATCAATCTCGATATGACCTGCACAAGGATTTAGAAACCCGGAAATCAAATCTAACAGAGTTGTTTTACCACTACCGTTTGGGCCTATAATAGAGTAAAAATTTCCAGATACAAAAGAACAGCCGATATTTTGAATCACCATATCGCCTTCATAGGCAAAAGATATATTATTGAGACTTAATTTCATAATTTTCTATTCCTGAATCTGTTCTTTTTAAAGATCCAGCAGAAGAGAGGTCCGCCGGTTAAGGCAGTTAAAACTCCAATGGGTATCTCATAGGGTAAAACTGCACGGGTGATAGTATCGGCAAATAACAGGAGGGAAGCTCCTGCCAGCATGGAGAGAGGAATCAATTTTCGATTATCCGGTCCTGTTATAAACCTGACCATGTGGGGAACCAAAAGCCCTACAAAACCAATGATACCAGACACAGACACACATACGGCAGCAAGCATTGATCCTGTGACCAGTAAAATTATATTTGTTTTTTTCAGGTCAACACCAAGGCTTGCAGCAGATTTTGCTCCAAGTGAAATCAGATTCAAATCCCTGGCATAAAAAATTGAAATAGAAAAACCAACTAAAAGAAAAAGAGTTACAATTAGAAAATCAAACCAGGTTTTAGAGGCAAAACTTCCCATGAGCCAGAAAATTATGACTGACACCTGTTCATTGGCAATAAATTTTAAAAAACTGATTCCAGCAGAGAGTATTGCTCCAACAATAATTCCCGACAGAATCAAATTGTTGGATGACAATCCTGCCATTGGATTTTTTGAAGAGTAAGACAAAAACATAACCACAAAAAGGGTTGTGCATGCACCCACAAAAGCAAACAGAGGAACAGATACATATGCAGCACTTAAATTTAATATAATAGCAACACACGCTCCAAAAGCAGCTCCTGCTGAAACTCCAAGAGTATAAGGATCGGCAAGGGGATTCAATAATATCCCCTGGAACAGACTTCCTGATACAGCAAGGGCAGCTCCAACCCCGGCGCAGGTAAGTATTCTCGGAAGCCTCACATCAAGAATTACTGCAAGATAGGTTGCATTTATGTCTTTTAATATCTGAAGATCAGCAGTGATCTTTCCATATAGAATAGCGATGATGTCTGTAATTGGAATGTTGATATATCCGAGCGATAAAGAAGTTATAATCATTAAAACAAGAAAAAGGGAGAAAAAGACCACCAGATATCTTGTTCTCCCTTTTGATATGGCATTGGGTATACTCAATGTTTTGCCATAATCTACAGGTTAATACCTGAAGCTTTTGCAGCATCTTTTATGTGATCCACAAAAAGATCTGCGAATAGGTTATTTGATCCAAGGCCCAAGAGAATTGTTTCAACTTTAAAACCAGCACTGCTTAATACGGTTTTCCAGGAATCCTCTTCATCAGAGGCCATATCATTGGTTGCATGATCTCCTGCAACAATCATCAAGGGTTTTAACAGGATATTGTCAATTTTGGGAGTAAAGTGGTTAAGGCTTTTCTTAACATCTTCAAGACCTGGATACCCTTCAACACTTCCTATAAAAATTTTAACCCCGGGATAGGTCTGCCGCATTAATTTTTGAAATTCAACATACAAACCTGTTGACCACACTTCATTGCCATGGGCCATATATACAAGAGCTGCTTTTTTTTGTTTTGCAAGAGAGACGTCACCGGCAAATGTTTTAACAGCCTTTTTCATGTCATCATGGTAAGGATATACATCGCCAACAGTGCCAAGGGCAGGTCTGCCAAGAGCTATTTTATTAAATGGTTTCCATTTATCTCTGATGGTCTTGATAGAGCCTATGGCATTTACATATTGACTTAAATCAGAAAATTGTTCCATGTGGAACAAATGGGTTGGTTGGACTATAACATCCTTAAATCCTTGACTTTTCAAGTCTCCGAAAGTGGATAAAAGATTTTTTGTAAAAAGGATTTCTTCAGGAATTCCTTTTTTAATCCATTTTTCCGGATTTTCAGCTCTCTTCTGCCAGATTGACCGGATAATATTTGATGTAAACACAACTCTCACCTCAGTCTCTGGAAAAGCTGCCTTTACTCTTGAAGTTATATTGGTTATGGATTGTACTGCAGTGGGCACAGTAGTTCCAAAGCTGGCAACTATTATGGCAGTTTTGGCATAAAGATGTGCACTGAAAATCAGACTGGAAATAACAACAAAAGCAATAATTTTAATTTTTTTCATGGTAACTCCTCGCTTACTATAAATTATGCGCTACAATATGCGAAGGACTAAAGCATAAACAAAAAAATCCCATATCAGAAAAGTCTGACATGGGAACCGTTTTTATCCTCATCTATTGATCTGCAATGGTCCTCGCAAGCAACACGATCAAACATTCAGGCAGGTTTTCTGACTCCCGGATCGATTTACTTGTCATTCCTTCCCGTTATATGGAACTCAATTCAACAGTGGTATTATGACGTTCATTCCCGGTTACAGCGGCGGGTCCGCTCCTGATTTACACAGGATTCCCTCTTAACTGCATTATGCAGCACCTGAAATTTTTAAACAAAATAGCTTTATTACATCATGGTGTCAAGAAAAATTTACCAACTAAGTCTTTGCAACAAATATATCCTGATTCAACACATCAAGCTCATTGAAACCAACTTTCAAGGAGAAGATAACCGCTAACATGGTGGAAAAATATTCAATGTAGAAAATTGAAAACATAATGGCAATCTGATATTTTATGGCAACAGCAGGGATTGATCCGCCAAGAATCTGACCTGTCATCATGCCGGGTAGAGAGACAAGGCCAATGGTTGCCATGGAAGCAATTATCGGAGCTATGGCAGCTGAAAAACTTTGCAGGAAATAGGGCTTTAATGCCTGCATGCGATTATTAAACAGTGAAATTGAATAGAGATAAACCTTTTCATCTTTTTGAATCCCAGTGTAAAAATTGCTCAGGCAGATAATTATACTTCTAAGGCTGTTGCCAAGAAGCATACCGCCAATTGGAATCAAATACTTTGCTTCAAAGAGATTATCAATTCTTACCACAACAGCATTAAAGAAAAATAAAATAACAACAAATGGAATCAGCAGAGAGAAAAACAGAGGAGCAAAAAAGAGTTTAAATTTAAGATTGCATGACTGTATTATTGACTGACAGGCTATGGATATCATGATCAAAAGATAAACACTGTTTAACAGGGGAGAGTTGAATTTGAATAAAAATTCAAGATAAACTCCCACAAAACCGAGTTGAACACACATCCTGACAACGGAGGTAATCAGAGTTTTATTTATTACAAGTTTTAAACGAGTATTAAGATATAAAATCGGAATCAGAAAGAGAAGCAGCGATGCAAGAGATAAAAAGTTAAGATCCTGGGCACCCAATTTATTTCCACCTCTCTATTTTAATGTTTTTATTTTTTTTCCATACACTGTCATGGGATATTATGATAATGGTTTTCTCCTGATCAAGAATAAAATCTGCTATCTTTTTTTTCATGACATCATCAAGAGCTGATGTAGGTTCATCAAGGAGCCAGACAGGGCGGTCCAGAAGAAAACAAATTAAAAGTCCCACTCTCTGACGTTCACCACCGGATAAATCTTTAACATTTTGCTCCAGAATCTCAATATTGAGATCCAGAAAATTCAACAGCTCATTTAATTTATCATTTTTGTATTTTATTGAGTTGGCTCTGAGAATTTCATTTATGAGATTGTGAATGATGCCATCTCTAAGATCGATATCCTGGCTTAAATAGAAAGTCTGTTCTCTGATTCCAGTGATATGAGCTTTGCTGATTTTGTGCCCGTTAAAAATGACTTCTCCTTTGTCTATTCTTCCAAAGCCCAATAACAGTTTAAACAAGGTTGTTTTTCCAATGCCGGATTTACCTTGAATCAATACTTTTTCATTTTTAAGAATGGTTAAATCAAAATTGGTCAATATCTCTTTGCCCTGAAAGGAGAGACAGACAGACTTAAATTTGATCATTGCCTGAGACTTTGATGCCTGATTATTTACAGGTCCTGGTATATTGTTCATATCTTGAGCAACTCTATTCTCTTGTAAAACATCTCACCATTTTATATGGTACGGTCACTTTACCTCTTCTTAATGAAAAGTTGATCTAAGTATCTGACTTAAACCCGTTAATTTATCCAATTTATGCATTGGGTTAAAATCTTCAAATTCTCCATCAGGCATTAAGAATAATATGCAATAAGTTACCATAGATTGTTATGGGGTTCAATGAATATAGAGGCAATACAGGCAAGAAAAGCAAAGATTTTTATTCTTGATTTTATTTTTCAGGTTTAATAAAAGAAGTTTTGCATCAGACTCGTAGAAAATTTAAATAAAAAGGATATGAAATATATGGACCGGGCAGAATTCAATCAAATATTTACGCAAGATTTTCTTGATCAGCTATTGCCTTTAAATTTCAGCAATAAATTTTTTGAAGCACTTTATGGAGATGCATCAGACGGTGCATATGATATCAGGCTTCAATTTGTTTCTGCCAGCGATGAACAGATTGTTCTGGGGTTTAATCTTGTCCAGAGATCTGGGAAATGTATGGTATGCAGTCTTACATATGGTCTTCCAAATGTATTTTCCCGTCATCCTCTAATCAATATTAACAATATGATTAAAAAAATTGAAGAGAAAGGTGTTAAAGTAGAAAGCTGGCATCTTGGTGATACAAAAGAACTGAACACTTCTCTTCATACTGTTCCTTTTTATCTGGATCTTGAATAGATAAACCAGCTTTTACAAAATCAAAGCATTATAACCGTGAAAAGCATGAATGCCATGAAGGAAAAACTTCATGGCATTCATGTGATTAATAATCACTCTCTTGTAATGATAACTTTATTTTATCACAACCTGGTGATTAGTTACTGTTTAAACTTTTTGTAAATCAGGAAATTGCTTGTCCAGAATTTTATTCCATGCATCTAAATCAGATTTGACTGTTTTAAACAAAGAACCAACATTGCCTTTAATTGTAATGGATTCAATTGCATCGCCCTGGGCAATACTGTCCACTATTTTCTGGTCGTCATCACTTTCAACCACACCAAAAACAGTATGCATACCGTTTAAATGGGGAGTAGGGCCATGTGTAATAAAAAATTGACTTCCGTTTGTACCCGGGCCTGCATTGGCCATGGACAAAACACCTGGTTTATCATGTTTCAAATCTTTTTTGCATTCATCCTTGAAATTATAGCCAGGGCCTCCCATACCATTGCCATTGGGACATCCACCCTGAATCATGAAATCTGCGATAACGCGGTGAAATTTAAGACCGTTGTAATATTCCCTTTTTGCAAGGTTTGCAAAATTACCACAGGTTACAGGTGTCTGGTCTGCAAACAGTTTTATGTTGATGGTGCCTTTGCTTGTTTCCATAATTGCTTTTAATTCAGGCATATTTTTCTCCTCTTTAATATTAAAATAATAAAAATATAAATTATGAGAAACAGATTGCCAGATCTATTTCTCTTATGTTTTCAAAAGTTTTGTTCAAACTTAAGATTTTGTTTTAATTTGTCAAATAAAAAGAGAGCTGTCACAAAATCAGTGCTGTAAAAAAACTGTTTGATCAATAAACCAATTTATCAATCTTGACAAACTAAATTTCTATTATTTTTATATTCAGGCATCAGTATGATTTCCATACCCCTCTTTATATCAATATGATCTGTTTTTAATTGTATTTTTAATTGCTTTAAAAAAGATGTTTTGCTAATTAATCATGCAGATTAGTAAAATTTATCTTGAATATAATTTTAACAAAATAACAACTAACTGGTTTGACAATAAAAACAGATAAAAAATTAAAAAAAATATCCAACCGGGATTTGCTGCTGCCCTATGGCATTCCCTATTTTGCCTATGTTGGAATTGCATCTTTAAGTCAGGATAGAATCCCTGTTGAAATCTCCTATGCCATGAAAATTATCATTGTTCCCCTGCTTTTGTATTGGGCATGGAAATGGTATGTTCCTATTACAGGCCCTGAAAAACCATTAGGCTCAGTAATTTATGGTATTATTTTCGGCATTGCTGGTCTTGTAATATGGTGTGTTTTAATGGCTCCTTTTATAGATATTAAAGGAGAGGCATGGGTTGATTCCGGCTTTTTTTTGCGGATCTTTTCAGCTGTTTTAATTGTCCCTGTTTTTGAAGAATTTTTTATCCGTGGTTATATCCTTAGAACGGCTTTGCAGTGGGATATCAACAGGAAAACCATGAAAAAAACTTCAGCTTTAAATGAAACACTGGATAATAACTCCATCTTTGATGTTAAGCCCGGAGCCTGGAGCGTTATGGCTGTTGCCATATCCTCCATCGCTTTTACTGCAGGTCATCTGATGGTGGAATGGCCGGCAGCAATGGCCTACAGTATCTTGATATCTCTCTTGTGGATTATCAGAAAAGATCTACTCTCCTGCATGGTTGCCCACGCAGTGACAAATTTAACCCTGGCCGTTTATGTTTATTACTCTGGAAACTGGGGCTTCTGGTAACTCCAGGGTTAATGTATGTATACATTTTAAATTGAATGACCCGTTCCAGGGGGTGTATCAAATTTTAAAGCTACAATTATTTTAAAAAATCATCGTTCCTTTTCTGATGACAGGAGGGATAAAAATGCCTGCGTTTGCAAGAGAAAACCAATAAATATTCATGGCCGCATTCTTCACAACGCACCCTGGCAAATCCAAAATGAAGATCACCGCAGTCCAGATATTTATAAACCACAGTCATGACATATGTCCGTCAATAGCCATATCGTGATTTATACATATCATCCCATACCTGCTCCAGTTCTTCAAAATGATTTTCAACACACTTGTAATAAGCGTTTGTTTTGGGATTGCGAGGCTGATAAATATAAACATAAATTTGAGGTTTTGAGATTGACTATGGATTATGTGAATGTGACTTGATCTGTTGCCGGTGCTGATATGGTTTGAAAATTATTTTGCCATAAGCTACAATACAATCTATCTTTAAAAATTAATTATAGGAGAAATATCATTTCATTTGAAGAAAAAATTTGATAGAACGGAAAAACTCAGGGAGAGGCTCATTAAAGTAAATTCAATGGCTTTAAACGAGATTATTAATTCTGGAAAAATAATTGAGGCTGAAAGGTCATAAGTTACTGTATTCTTGGGTTCAAAACAGTATGAAATATTGGAAAATTTTTTATGATAGATAAAACTTACTCGTTGTTTCAAAATAAATTCGCTTATAATGGGAATATTTTAAAAGGTGGTTATAGCAATACTCTGAAAAAGAAAATTGCAGAAACAATCATCCATATGACTGCTTTGGAAAAAATCGGCACCCCAATTTTACCATATATCGCTGCCTGGAAATCGGATGGAGGAGATATATGGTATGAGTATGTCGGAGAAAGGCTAAGACAGATGCTGGGAAACAAAGCAGTAAGTCAGCTTGCCGAAACGTTTCGGGAGAATTTAAGCAAACGGTATTCCTACCGAAGGGGGTTTAATACTTCCGGCATTGTAAAAGATATATATGACAAAAGGCAAATAGACAAAAGCCGGGAATTTATGCGCCGTATGGCTGAAAAATATGGGAGTTCAGAAGTAATATACAAGGTGGTTGTCAGCGGTGAGCCTACCTGGCTCAAAGATCTTGCCCGGATAGAGACCTATGAACAGGAAAGGATTGTATTGTCATTTGGATCCCTTATCGATGTGACCAATGAAGTACGGCTTGAAGAGAGCCTGACTGAAACCCAGAAAGAGCTGGAATATCATAAAAAAAACCTGGAATTACTTGTGGAAGAACAGACCCAGGATCTCCATAAAGCTCAACTTGAGGTTGTCAACCGACTGACACATGCAGCAGAATTTCGTGATGGCCAAACAGGTTCCCATAACAAAAGACTTAGCAAATATTGTTCAATCATAGGGCGGTCTTATGGCCTTCTAAAAGGGGCAAATTGGTTATTATACCATGCAGTCCCCATGCATGATGTAGGCAAATTGGGGATTGCTGATTCTATTCTCCTTAAAAAAAGTTCATTGACCCCCAAGGAGTATGAAATTATCAAAGAGCACTGTGAGATGGGGGGAGATCTTCTGAAAGGTGGTAATTCAAAACTTTTAAAGATTGCCCGTGCGGTGGCACTCACCCACCATGAACACTGGGATGGTTCAGGATATCCAAAGGGGATGCCCGGCAAGAAAATCCCGTTGGCAGGCAGGATTGTTGCGATATGTGATGTTTTTGATGCCCTGACCAGTCAACGACCTTATAAAGAAGCTTGGAAATTTGAAGAAGCTGTCAAGGAAATCCAAAGACTGAATAATACGTTTTTTGATCCACAGATAGTAAAACTCTTTATCCAAAATCTTTCCGAAATAAGAAAGGTCTATGATCAGTTTTCAAAATCAAATGAAGAATTTCATTCAATTCCCGAGGCTATTTGATCTTTTATAAATCCAATTTGAGGCATCGTGAGCACAATCAAACATACTGATTCTACCCAAAAAAACTGGAGAGCAAGTTAAGTCACATTTTTCAGGTTGTACCATTTTTTCTCACAGAGAGAAGAGAGCAATCATGGTATGATTATTAAGTTGCAAATGCTGACAATACGCCCAGAACTATATCTTCCAGTAGCCATTTTTTCATCAACACAAAAGTTACGACTACTTGCATGATCATGGCTTCAATTTTTAACGGAAAATTGTTTTGCTTTATTTGGTATATTGAATATTTATCACTGCGGACTTTGTCTATACGTCTGGGGTGATTGTGAAAATTTTATTGCCCCAGATTTTAGCCAGTAGTGATTGCTTTGGGTTTCTCGTTACGGCCTGTCAGATCTTTAAAAATTTTATCAAGATTTGATCTGGTATCATTGATGTTCTGAACGTCTTATGACAGTTTTCATAAGGATAATAATACTTGAGATAAGTCAATCGGATCATTAAAATTTTATAAAATTAGATTTTTCAAATAGATTGATATGCCTGCTTAAAGTACATAAATAATTGTTGAATATCATTTATACTTGACAAGCATGCCAATTTGAGATTGATTATACCCTTAGAAAGTAATCTTTTTTTAACTACTTTGTAATATTAAAAATGTTATCGTAATATTATTATACTGGAGGGTTATTGAAATGAACAGTATTTCCTTTGACGATTATTATGAAGACCTTCAAATAAGCTCCAACGCTGATTTAGAAACTATTGAACGTGTTTATAGATTATTAGCAAAACGGTACCACCCCGATAACAAGAAAACAGGGAATTTGGATAAATTTGAAATTATTAACAACGCTCATCAAATTTTATCGACTCCAGAAAAACGCGCTGCATACGATGCCACTTATGAAGAAAAGAAAATTCATCAGTGGCAGTCTATTTCAGAAATATCTTTGTCTGAAGGATACGAGCAAGATTTACATAGTCGCCGATGCTTGCTATCTATATTATATATTAAATGCCGGGAGAATCCATCCGATTCTGGTATTGGTTTATGGCACCTTGAAAAAATGTTAAATTGGCCGGAAAATGTATTAGAATTTCATTTTTGGTATTTAAAAGAGAAAGATTATATTAGTCGTGACGAAAATGGTCAGTTAACTATCACAGTAGCTGGTGTAGACAAAATTGAGCAAGATGGTTTAGTACTTGGAAAAGACCTGTTACTTTCTGAATCAACAGAAGAAAACCAAAAATTAAAACTTATTGAAGATAATTCAACGGATAAATGAGATAATTGGATTACATTTTACATCAGACCCTTTAAATAATCCTGTGTAACTGCCATTTTTCTATATATGAAATTTATCTTTAAAATCAATGGCAAATCTGTTAATAGCAGGCTGCAATTTTTAAAGTGATCTTTCTTGCTTGTTGTAGACACAAAGCCATGCTGCATTTTCGTATGTTTGATCCTACCCCAATATTATAGACAATCAGTTAAATCGCTTTTATGATAAAACCTTTAGGAAAAATGATTGATTTTTAGATAGTAAAAAGTGAGCGCTTTGTCTATCTACATTCGCTGTATGAGTTTTGTGCAAAGGCGTTTATTTCTAAAGTTTGGGAAAGAGACTGCATGGGAGATTGATGTTGAGGCGTGGAGCCAATTCTCATATGTATTCGGGAAAAAAATCAGAAAAGACATTATTCCTAATCCGGTATGGCCAGAAAGTTTTCTGGATGTGCTGGAGATTTTCAGTAAGGTGCTGAAAATTGAAGGTCGGAAAGTAGTTGTTGAATCAGATATCATAACTGTTCGAGTTACAGACTGTGAAACCCAAAAGGCAATTGCCAAGGCTGGCATAGCTGATTGTGGAATTGTGACGGTACAAGCCTATCAGGGACTTATAAGGGGCTTATTTGGAAAAGAAATGGATGTATTTGTGCAGCATACAAAAAACCTGAATCAGGGTGATGATTGTTGCGAATTGATCATTTCCAGGAAAACTCATTAATGAAGGAAGAAGTATAGAATGCGACAGGTCAGAATGTTAGCGTTATAATTGTTCTTCATTAGGCAACCTACGTCATAATCTATTAATTTTCACTCCATTATCATGTTGAAATGACGTTAATACTTTAACAACATAGCCCCCCAGTTAAAACCAGCTCCATAGGCTGCCATAGCACATAAATCGCCTCGTTTAATTTTGCCATTTTTAATGTTTTCATGGAACAGCAGAGGAATGGAAGCTGCCGAAAGGTTACCATATTTTTCAATGTTCGAAAGCCACCTCTTGTCCTTAATCAGGGGAGCATCATTCTTTCTCACCTCCACTTCCGAGCCAAGGCTGCTGGCGACAAATGCATTAATGTTTTGGTTGGCTTGATGAGGTACGAACCCGTCCACATCGTTGTAGGTTTTTTGGGCGTTTTCCAAAATATCAGTAATCAAACCTATAGTTCCCTTGACCGCATATTTAAAGACCTTACTACCAAGCATATGAGGATGGATGTACCTATAATCGCTGTCGCTTCTCCCCCAAGTTTCACCGCAGGCACTGCTGTAAGCTAAGGTACTCAAAGGTTCTGTGTTGCCGTTGGAGCCAAGTTGGCAGGACAGTAT
>CAXMTQ010000062.1:0-11559 GCA_964196205.1 uncultured Desulfobacula sp. | reverse complement strand
TCCTGCCATTTCAAAGGGGTGGGAAAAAGAGAGATTAATTTGTATTCTTTTTTCATCATCCTGCATTACCATATTATCAGATGGGATTACCATTCCAAAATGTGCCAAAGAAGGACCACTAAAAAAAAAGATAGTAACAACTACCATAACGCTCAATTTAAAGTATTTCATTTCAACCTTCCTTAAAACTAAAAAACCACAAAGGTATCGACATTCTTTTATCGACATTTCAACCTTCATGGTTTAAACTGCTATGTTATCAATCTATATTCGAAGTCCAGACTTCTGCCTGAAGTTTATTGGTAATTACCTTTTTCAACTAAATTAGTCAATGATAATATTGATAACCAGCCTCCAAAAAATTATTAAAAGACTCAACATAGGAATGTCGAACTATCGCAATTAGATAAAACCTTTCCGACTGCAAACAAGCTGTTTTATTTTTTCACCCAGGTACCATTCGGCTTCTGAAAAAACTCACCTGAAGATGTTCTGTCTGCCTTACGATTGGCTTGAATTTTCTCAACAAAATCAAGGGTAGTTTCCTGTTGTTTAGCCAAATAGGTATAAATTTTTTTCCTATCCTTGTTTTCCGCTGCAATAACATCTTCTTTTGCCCTGACTTTGGTAACAAATCCAAGATAGCCTCTGTTATTCTCACCAATGATGCCTTTTGTTTTTAATGCAGCAATAGCAGGCAGTCTCTGCTTCATTCTCTGTTTAATTCCACCTGCAAAGGCAAATTGGAATGAAATCATAAGAGCGATAATAATCAAAACATATAATTTAAAAATACGACGTATATTCATTTTTCTCTTACTCCTTAATTTCATCTTCAGCAGCTTCAAGGTCGTCAAAAAAGTCATCAAGAGCTTTTTCAACCCTGATGTTTACATCAATGGTTATGTGAATTGGTTTTATTTCTACTGGCTTTACTTCTACTTGATGGCTTGACTGACAGCCTGTAAAAACAATAACAATAAAGAACAATGTTATGAAAAATAGATTTCTTGCCATACACGCTCCTTTTTTATTTAAATATTGATTTTAATTTATTACCAGATTTTATAACTTCATTAAAGGGAAGTTTTAAATTTACATCAAGTTTTATTCCTTGAAAATGTGACCCGGGACTTGAAGCATCCACCCTGATAAATCCGCCAAACTCTTTTGAATACTCAAAGGGTAATACTTTTGAGGGCTCTCCATCAAGCTCCATATTCACAAAAAGTGTATCATCCTGTGTATGAAATTTTAATTTTGCCCACTTATATTTAAAATCCTTTAGTGCTTCCTGTGCCAGATCAAGCTGGGAGAATTGCGGGCTGTCCATTGGTATGCCTGTTGTTATTCTGTCACTGTTTTCAATCATGATTGTCCCACCTGTTCCCGGTGTTGAAAATAAAAACCCGTTATCAAAAGATATATTGCCATTGGTGTAACCCACAGGTATCCTGCCATTCAAGGTACCCATACCTTCAGCATTGAATACTCCCATCTGTTTTAAAAGCTGAGTTAATTCCAATCGATCACAATACAAAGTTAAAGAGTATTCACCATTTTTTTGGGGGAAGCGTATGGATTCAGTTGAGACAAGGCCGTTGCACCATTTGAATTTTATGTTTTCAACAAGAAGCGATTTTCCTTGTTCCATGCTGAATCTCATCTTTGCATCTTTGATTTTAATTTTATTTTTTCCAATTGAATTAATTGTTAAAATCTGGCCTGGAACAGTTTGAAATGATAGGAGGTCATTAAATGCAATAACAGTGTTAATCCCGTCAGCAGTTAAGTTATTATCCGGCATAAAAAAGTTTCCGTCATTAACAGTTACATGCATGGAACTTTTAAGGTTATGGCCAATATAATAAACACTGCCTTTTACAAATGCTGTCACTTCAAATTCAACTGCTGGATTTTTTGTTAAGACCAGTTTTTTAATATCAGACTCACTGAATTTAAAAGAGTTTGTCTGGAACTCAAGAGACACCTCAGGATCTTTATTAAACCCTATTATTGAATTAAACTGAGTCTTGATATCAGGAAGCTTCTTTAAATCAATGTTGCCGTTAATATTGAATTCTTTTAAATTTGTCTGAAGTATTTTTCCTTTTGCACTAAAACTATATTTATTATCATATAAAATTGAAGAGATTGAGTATTTCCCATATCTTTTTTTAACAGGTTCTGGATAAGAAACCGGTACTTTAATATCAATACCCAGAGCTGTTGTTTTAAATTTTAATGCAGCTCTTTTACCACCGTCTGCTTTTAAAGTCATGGAGCAAGAGGGAGAATGATTGCTTCCCAGAAAAAACTCTCCAGAAATATTTGCATTTGGAAATGAAGAGTTCACTGAGCTTGAATGAAAATTGATATTGTTTGCATCCAAAGTAAATTTTGAAAACATTTTACTTCCATTTTTATTCAGGCCTGCAGCAATATTTGATACGAATTTCAGATCATTGAAAACAATGTTCTCTTTTTTGTTTTTAATATTGGTGCTTTTTAGGTTTAGAACAATTTCTCCTTTGGTTTTTTCTGGCACACCCTGGAACCGGGCAGTTAATCTGGGATTCTTAACTATGGCAAGGTTTGATTTATATGAAATCTCAAACTCAGGTATTCTTTTGGTTTCAAGTTTTAAATCAAAATGATTGTTATTTTTAAGATCAAGTATTATTCCATATTTCAAACCGATTTCAGGCATCAGGTTGCTGTATATATTCATGGAGCCTTTGGCATCTATTTTCCCGCTGCCAACGAATAAATCTGTTTTTATATCTTTTATTTCCACTTCAACGGGTTTAACCAAGGTAATTTTAGAGACATTTACGTTCCATCTCTTTTTGGGTGAAGAAGATTCAAATTTAAAATCAAACTCGCCTTTTAATTGAAGTCTGTCAGTCTGTTTGGATACAAATTGATCAAAATGGCCAAGGTCAAAAGATCTGCCCTGAATCTGTATGGATTTAATCCCCTGGTTTATGTCACAGGTGACAAGACAATTAACTGTTTCACCAAAGGGATAAGCTTTAGCTCTGACAACTATCTGTCCATCATCTGCACTGATGATAGACATTAAATCAAATGGAATAAAAAAATCATCATCAAATTTGTCATTTTGGGACTTCAGGATTATTTGACTATTTTTTAGAATTACTTTCTTGGGTAGATATTGCAGAAATGAAAGATAATTTTTTTTAGGTTGGTTTTTTGATTTTTCAGGAAATTTCAACCCCCTGATTTTAATTTGCCCTTGTTCATCAAGAATTGTCTGGATATTTAATCCTGATATAGTGACCTTCTCCACTTTAAAATCAAGATTACCACCTGACTTGATATTGAGCAGGGATGACAGGTTTTTAATATCATAATCAATATCTACAGAATCAATTGATATGGATTTAAAAATACGGATTCTTGAAATATGTGTATTTAGAAAACCAAGATGTTGAATATTAAACTCTATCTCATCGGAGTTTAAAAACTGAAGTATTTTTTTTTCAATCTGGGATTCTATAATATTGGAAAGATTGATAAATAAAACAAGTAAAACAATGGTCAGACATAGAAAAACCCAGAAAACTGTTTTAACTGTTTTTTTAAATAGCATTTTTGATTAAAATCCTGAGGTACATATCACCTTTTTTTGATCCAACAATGGATTTTCCCATTCCTGCAAGCCTCAATTTAACACCATGCTTTATCCCTGCAGGAATTTTAACTCTATATAAAGGTTTGTAAAACCCCCATGGGATGGTAACCATTTTAGTTGATCCGGATATTGCCTCAATGGATGTAATATCAATGTTCCCAAAGAGATCAAGACACTCTGGATTATCCGGGTTGCCTTTTGCAACAATCATCTGAAGTTTTGGAGTATGTTTTTTGGTGGTAAATTGACTGATTTTTTGATCAGCACCTGTTTTAGGCATCCCTCTCATAAGTTTAACCAACACCAACCCTGCTATAAATCCTCCAATATGTGCCCACCATGCAATACCGGAGCTAGCTCCTGAACCTGTAGCATTGAAAAACTGAATTAAAAACCAGAACCCAAGAAAAATAAAAGCGGGAATTTCCACAAACCAGGGGATAATAATTATGGGAATAACAGTTAAAATACGCGCTTTTGGATATAAAAGAAAATAGGCTCCCATAACACCTGCAATTGCCCCGCTTGCACCAATTGTAGGCACCATGGATACAGGATTATAAAAAAAATGGAATAATCCTGAGATAACGCCGCAAAACAAATAAAATCCTGCAAACCTTAATGATCCAAAATACTCTTCAACATTGTCGCCAAAAATATATAAAGACCACATATTACCCAGAAAATGCAGAAATCCTCCATGCAGAAACATATAGCTAAAAATTGAAAAAACCTGGTTGGCAGTGGAAAAATGTCTCGACATCTCATGAACAGTATACTTCGCAGGAACCAGACCATAGGAGTAAAAAAACACTTCATTTCCAAATCCTGTCTGCGTCTGTAAAAGAAACACCAGAAGATTAATACCCATTAATACATATGTAACAACAGGTACTCTACTTGATGGTTGATTGTCTCGAATTGGTATCATATATTCATCATTATTTGAGCTCTTTTTATCAGAGCAGTTAATCTTATAATGGGCTTTTTTAAAAAACTCTTTTCTATAATAACAGTAAGAGGTATAACTTCAATACAATTTTATTGTTTTAAAGATTTTATGGAGATTATGAACATACCAACACAAAAAAAATGTTTTGAACTTATAGAACAGATGAATATGATGAATCATATTATTGACCACTCCATCACGGTTGCAAATGTTGCATATTTTTTAAGCAAAAAACTTAAACACAGATTTCTTGAAATTGATATCAACCTTGCAACTTCAGCAGCCCTTCTTCACGATATAACAAAAACCAGAAGTTTTGATACAAAAGAGAGCCACTCTGCAACCGGAGGTGAATTGTTGACCGGTCTTGGATATCCTGAGACAGGTGATATTGTGCGCCAGCATATTATATTGGATTCTTATACAATGAATTCATCTGTTTCAGAACAGGAAATTGTCAACTATTCTGACAAAAGAGTATTGCATGACCAGGTAGTTTTGCTGGAAAAAAGGCTTGCATACATTCATAAAAAATATGGAACTCAAAAAGGATTTAAAGAACGTATGAAAATAATGTGGGCCAAAACAGTAAATCTTGAAAAAAAAATTTTCACCCATCTTGATATAAAACCGGAAGAGTTATCCCGAAATATTGAACTTAGGATTAAACGGCAGGACTATGAAAAATGGTTGGAAAGCGCCTGTTGAGATATAAAATTTGATTTTTTTTGTCTAATAAGGTATGCCAGTTGTTTTTAATGTAATAATGATTATTTCAGGAACAATTGAACATGAAGAATGCAGACTTTTTAACCGGTATTACAACAAGCGGAACCCCTCATCTTGGAAATTATGTCGGTGCCATACGACCAGCAGTTAAAACCAGTAAAGACAGAGATATTATGTCCTATTATTTCCTTGCTGATTATCACTCTCTCATTAAAAACAGTGATCCTAAATTAAGAAAACAGTCCACGCTTGAAATTGCAGCTGCCTGGATTGCCATGGGCTTGGATTATGAAAATTGTGTATTCTATCGCCAGTCTGATATTCCTGAAATACCTGAACTAACCTGGATTTTAACCTGTCTTGCTGCCAAAGGTCTGATGAACAGAGCACATGCCTATAAAGCTGTGGCAGCACAAAATATGGAAACAGGACAAAAAGATCCGGATAAAGGCATCACCATGGGACTTTTTTCCTATCCAATTCTAATGGCAGCAGATATTTTAATGTTTAATGCCAGAAAAGTACCTGTAGGAAAGGATCAGGTGCAGCATCTTGAAATGACAAGAGATATTGCTGGCAGATTTAATCATGTTTATAAAAAAATATTTATTCTGCCTCAGGTTGTTGTGGATGAAAATTCTGCAGTTTTATCCGGTCTTGACGGCAGAAAAATGAGTAAAAGTTATAATAATTTTATACCTCTGTTTGATACACAAAAACGCCTTAGAAAACAGATTATGAAAATAAAAACAAATTCTCTTGGACCTGAAGAGCCCAAAGATCCAGCAACCTGTACTCTTTTTTCAATTTACAAGGCATTTGCCACAAATACTCAAACAAAAGAGCTGGAAAAACGTTACAGAGAGGGAATTGCATGGGGAGAAATGAAACAGGAGCTCTTTGAATATATAAATGAAATACTCAAAGACCCAAGACAAAAATATAGTGAGCTTATAAAAAATCCTGGTGATATAGAGCAGATACTTGAAAAAGGGGCAATAAAGGCAAGAGAGTTTTCTGTGCCTTTCCTTGAAAAAATTAGAAAAACCATTGGCATTCAATCGTTGAGCACTTAGTCTCAATTAGTTCAGGCACTACCTGGTTAATTGTTTAATCTCTTTTTGAGTTAAATAACGCCATTTTCCCTCTTTTAAATTTCCAAGATTGATATTGGCCATCCTGATTCTCTTTAAAACATTAACCTTGTTCCCTGTTTTCCCGACCATTTTTCTTATTTGCCTGTTTTTTCCCTGCTTTAAAATAATATTGAATTTATTATTTGAAAGCTTTTTAATTTTTGCTTTTCTGGTTTTAATTTGAACCTTGTCTCTCTTTTTATCAATTATCATTCCTTCTGCCATATTTTTTAAAGCAGTTTGAGATATTGGATGCATGGTTGTCACAATATACTCTTTTTCATGATTATAGGAAGGATGTGATAATTTGTTATGCAGATCTCCATCATTGGTAAGCAGCACAAGTCCCTTGGAATCTTTATCCAATCTTCCAACAGGATATATTCTTTCATGGATATTAATCAAATCAAGAATTATTTTTGTTTTCTGCTGTGAACAGGATGTAACAAATCCAGGAGGTTTATTTATTGCAATATAAATTTTTGAAGATTCTTTTTTTAACAAAATTTTTTTATTATTAAAAAAAACCTGGTCCTTGTCAGGATCAACTTTAGTTCCAAGCTCAGTCGCAACCTGATTATTGACCTTAACCTTGCCGCTTAATATATATTCTTCAGCTTTTCTTCTGGAACAAAGCCCTGCGTGGGCCAGATATTTTTGAAGCCGCATTTTTTTTGGTGTGATCTTGAGGTTATGTGTGCCCTTTAGGTTATGATCTGTATTCTGCATTGATTTTCACATAATCTTCGCTAAAGTCACAAAACAGAAAAAAGTCACTCTCCTGCCCAAGGTTTAAATCAAGAGTAATCTTTATCTCTTTTTTTTTCATAATCAAGGCTGTCTTTTGCTCTGCTTCAATCCCAAGCCACTTACCATTTAAAACAAGTGCCTGATCATTAAAAAAAAGATCCATTTTTTCAGGATCAACATCAGCACCACTCCGGCCGGCAGCAGCAGTAATTCTCCCCCAATTTGGATCTTCTCCATAAATGGCTGTCTTAACAAGGTTGGAATGGGCAATAGTTTCACAGGCTTTGAAAGCATCATGTTTTGTCTTAGCACCTTTGACAGTAATCTTTACAAATTTAGTTGCACCCTCCCCGTCTTTAACCACCATTGAGGCAAGTTCAAAACAGACCTGATCTAATATATTTTGAAAGCCTTTTTTAGATTCAACATCATATATCCCAACCATGGACGTCCCGTTTGCAAGAGCAAGAAGAGTATCATTGGTACTGGTATCACCATCAATACTGATTCTGTTAAAGGACTTTTCACTGGCTGATTTCAAAGCTGTTTTCAGATCTTTGGCACTTATCTTCACATCAGTACAAACATAAGCAAGCATGGTAGCCATATCAGGCCTGATCATACCAGAACCCTTTGCAATTCCCATAATTGAAAATTTTTTATCACTGATTTCACCACTGAGTTTTACAATTTTACTATGGGTATCAGTGGTAAGAATGGCATTGGCAAAATCATCCACACAATTTTTAGAAATAAGGCCGGCAATTTCAGGAATACCTGTATTAAATTTATCCATGGGTAGAGGTGCGCCAATTACTCCTGTTGATGAGACAAAAACAAGATCATCTGTGATACCAAGATTGTGAGAAAGCTTTTTTGAACATATTTTTACATCTTCAATTCCCTTTTGTCCTGTAAAACAATTAGCATTGCCACTGTTTACAAGTACAGCCTGGCATAGACCTGACTTAATTTTTTCTTTCCCAATAATAAGAGGTGCTGCAATAACCTTGTTTTGAGTAAATAAAGCCGCTGCAACAGCAGGTGTTTCACTATATATCAGCCCAAGATCTTTTTTACCATTATCTTTAATACCAGCATGTATACCGGCAAATTTAAAACCTTTCATTAAAAATGCTCCTAAAAAATTGAAACAGAATACTCAGCCGTTTTAATCAGTGTGATCGGTTTAAATGTTGCTTATTTGGGTGTAAAATCGAATTTTTGACCACCAATGGCTGCTTCATACATCAAACCACCTTTTGTGTGGACAAAAACTGCCATGCCTTTTGAATAATTTATATCTGCATGTTCACCGGTAGCCGGTCCTGCACTTGCACCGGCAGTCACACCCTCTGTCCCTGCTTTTGCCTGAACACCGGCAGTAATGATCACGGCAGATGCAGAGGCATCAAATTCAAAGTTGCCGTTAATAAATTCAGTATATGCCCTTTTGTCCTGGAAAAAGATAATTTCTGAAAATGCCTGGCCTCCGAGTTGGAAACCAATGCTGAGTTTTGCCAAAGTTACAGTCCCAGTCATTTTACCTTTTTTATACACCTGGCCTTTTCCATAGGCACCGCCTATACCTATGCCTCCTTTACCTACTGTTGGAAAAACTGCATATCCGTAGCAGTTTTTAAAAAACGGCTTTGTTGCATCAGATTTTTTAAATACATTGATTGTATTTGAATAACTGTCAGCAAATGCAATATGTGATAAGGCCATAACAAACACTATCATCATTGATAATAGAATAAATTTCACTTTTTTCATTTCATCCTGCCTTTATTTAAAAGTCCATTTTCAATATTTTAACCTTTTGCACAATTTGAAGTACTATTAACTAAAATTTTAAACCATAACTACTATCAATATAAACAGAGCATGTAAAGTTAGATTGAATTTTAATGAGAACAATTTAAAATTATAATTCTGCAAGCCTCTGATCATACATGGAGCCAACACCATATTCGTTTCTACGCATAAATTTATCAAGAGATGGTCCGATGAGCTGCATCTCAAAATTTTTCTTTTGGACAGCCTGGGCTATTTTCATCTCTTTTGTACACCCTGTACTATATGTAGAATCCTTACCTGTCCATTCTGGAGGAACCTTTTGTTTCATAAGTGAAAAACTTTCAACAATATCCTCTGATGTCTGGAATCTCCATATGTCTATATATGTGCTTTTCTGGACAATCTCCCACATATACATAAGATCATCTGCATCCATGCCTGGTTCATAATACAGTGACGGATTAATTATAAAAAGATCGGCTGACTGACTTTTTAAATGTTCAATAAAAGTTGTCATGATTTTTTTTGCCACATCAATTTTTCCAGGGATTGATCCTATGATACCACTGTAAAACATTATTGTCATACCTTGTTTTTTTGCTGATTTCATTTGATCAATAATTTTATTTGCTTTGTTTTCTAACTGTTTGTGGGAGAATTTAATAAAACCAGGGTGCCTTTTTTTATAAGTTACAATTAATGAGTTTTTTTCAAAATTGATATTGATGATATTTTGGGTAAAGTTAAAATGAGAATCAATCAATATCTCTTTTTGGGTCATACCCCGTGATATTACAAAATCAACTTCTTTAAAAACTCTTGAGAATGTTGTAGATACAAGTAAAAGATTAAGATCTTCCTTTGTTCCATTTGATACTACGTGAATATGCTTTTCTTGCTTTAAAAGCTCCACAAGATTGTTTTTGCTGACTGTTTTTTCATGAATAAAATTAGCTTTTTCAATTTCCTTTATTAACACAGGATCGGTTCTTACATCAGCAATACAGACCTTTGTAAAAAAGGGAGCTTCTTTTACAGCCAAAATAATAGTGTGCCCAAGTTCAGCAAGAAATTTAACAAGCATTAAATCAACAACAATCTCTCCTGCTTCATTGGCAAGCCATAAAATCTTCTGTTTTTTTAATCTGATCAATGATAATAAAAAAGGCAAACCATCTCCTTTGACAGGAGTTTTCATCATCTCTTTTATTTTTTCCAAAGATGTGACTTTGGTATTCTCACCAGTCCATAAATGATCATGGGCCATTAAAGTTAATAATCTTTGAAATTCAATTTTTTTTATTTTCTCTCTTAATTCAAACAGTGATAAGCCTTTGATCATCTCCAAAGAATCTTCAATCTGGTTTAAGGCTTTTTGCAAAATATGAGATTTTAAAAATTTGTATATACTATTGTTGGCTGCCATTTTTTCAGACGAATAAGGATTTTCTATGTGTGTTCTGCTTAAAAATATTTTATATAATCTTTTCTCAAGCCTGGATGGCATTAAAAGTCCTGTATGAGTTTCATCTTCATATTTTATCTTAATTAATTCCTTTAAAAAAACAGTGTCATATTTCGAATCAATAAATTTATCAACCATGACCATAATTCTATGAAAGACTTGTTCATATTGACTCTTTAAATAGGGAGGATACTGCCTTGACATTATGGCCTTAAACATCTTGTCAGAGCATGGATAATACCGCTCATCATTTTCAGGATAAACCATAAATTCAATCTGTTCCCTTGCTCCAACCTTGCTTGGATATGCAAAGGGATCAATATGATTTTTAAGAAAAAAAGCTGTGAACCAGGCATTGAAATCTGGATCATCTTTTACAAAAACAGGTCTATTTTCTTTAGTTGTCATATGTCATACCTTTAACCTTTGATTTATAATTGAGTCACTGATAAATAATCTTGACACGATTCTAATACAATCATAATAAAACAATTATGGATAAAAAAACAGGCTTTAAAGTTTTCTACCTCTATAATTCAGCCAGTTTTGAGAAGGTAAAAATGCATATAACCACATGGCAAAAAAATCAGATTTGCCAGTTTTTGCCCTTTGAGGTACATGGCAGTTCTATGGAGATTAATCTATTACCAGTTTCAAGTTCAATAATATCAGCTGAAGTATTATCAATAACACCATAGGTTTCTATACCGCTTTTTGGATATGTGATAGAACCGGGATTCATGAATATCTGCCCATCTTTTTTTAGCAGAGAATAATAGTGGGTATGACCCTGAATAATAATATCGCTACCTGGAAAATCTTTATAGGGTCGGTGTCCATGATGGAGAAAAACTTGCCGGTTAAAAGCATTGAAAGCTGTCTTTACTTGATATCCAGGGAAAAAAGAGGGAACATCACAATTTCCATAGACATAATAGACATCATGATTAAATTTTTTTAACTCTTTTTTAATTGATTCCGGCTGAAAATCAGCATTTGAAAAGCTGCCGTATTTTGTATCAAAAAGATCACCTGCAATAACAAGTTTATCATTGGAGTTTAATAAAGC
>CAXMTQ010000061.1:0-11590 GCA_964196205.1 uncultured Desulfobacula sp. | reverse complement strand
GACCAAGGGTATTGCAGACCTGATAGCAGAGGGCATACGCATCTCAGGGCATGAGGTTGATGTAAAAAAAACCAATGAAATTAAAAACGAAGAAGATTTAAATGGCTATGACGGCTATGCATTTGGTTCTTCTACTTATCATGGTGAAATGATTACATCCATGAAACAGATTCTGTTTATTGCAGAAAGAGCTGAGTTGAAAGACAAACCTGGCGGTTCTTTTGGAGCTTATGGCTGGAGTGGCGAAGCTGCTGGAAGGATTTTTGAGACCATGGAACATGTTTACAAAATGAAAATGGTTTCAGGAGGACCTTTGATGCTGAAAGCAAGCTGGATAGGCGGCGGTGTTCAGGCGGCCCAGGAGTATGGGAAAAATATTGTTGCAATGATTTAAAAATTGAAAATGGTGGAAACAAAAAAAGTTTGTTATAACCATAAAAAAAGGAGATAAAAAATGGCTGACCAATTAGGAATTTACAAATGCAGTTTATGTGGCAACATTGTACAGGTAATTCACGGTGAACAACCACCTGTTATGTGTTGTGGAAAAGAAATGGATCGTCTCGTTGAAAATACCATTGATGCAGCAGTTGAAAAACATGTACCTGTTATTGAAGAAATAGAGGGCGGTTATCTGGTCAAAGTAGGCAGTGTACCTCACCCAATGGGTGATGACCACTGGATTGAGTGGATTGAGCTTGCTTCAGAAGATGATACTTTTGTACAAAGAAAGATACTTAAACCAACAGATAAACCTGAAGTTGAATTTAAAACCGATGCAGCCAAGGTTGTTGCAAGGGAATATTGCAATCTTCATGGTCTTTGGAAATAATAAAACTTAAGTATAATAAATTTATTGTACAGATAAACCAACTGAACAGGTTGTTACACAACAAGGCCTTTGAATAGAATTACATATTCAAAGGCCTTGTTAATATATAGCTGCCTGCAATTGTAAAAAATATCAGCTGTCTGAAATCATCAGGCATTATTTCATCTGGATCACTGTCTCTTTAAGCGCATTTTTCCTTTAAAGCTTTGGCTATTTTAACACCAAGGTCGAAACATCTGTTCAGGTCATCTTCATCAGGAACATATTGAACCCTGATACCTTCGTCAATAATATCCAACTTCATTTCAGAAAATTCCTTGTTAAGAATTTTTACTGCTTCACCACTCCATCCAAAGGATCCAAATGCAGCAGCAATTTTATTCTGGGGTTTTAATCCTTTAATGTATGTCATTACATCTGCAATTACAGGGAAGATATTATTATTGAGGGTTGGAGAACCAACAGCAATAGCCCCAGCTTCAATAATTTCCGTCATAATATCACTCCTGTGCCATTTCCTTGTGTTCATCAGTCTTACATTTACCTCTTCTGATTCAATACCGCTTGTGATCTCTTTTGCCATCTTTGTTGTGCTTTCCCACATAGAATCAAATATCACAACCACTTTTTTCTGTGGTTCCTGTTTTGACCACTTATCATAGAGTTGAATAATTTTAGATGGATTATCCCGCCAGATAATTCCATGATCAGGGCAGATCATATTGAGTTTAAGGTCCATTTTTGCAACATCTTTTAAAAGCGACTGCACTCTTGGTGAAAAGTGAAGCAGAATATTGGCATAGTATTTCCTTGCATGGGGAATAACTTCATCACCTATCTCATCATCAAAGAACATATCACCGGCAAAGTGCTGTCCAAAGGCATCACTTGAAAACAGTATGCCCTCATCTGCAAGGTATGTAAACATGCTGTCGGGCCAGTGAAGCATTTTTGTCTCAAGAAATGAGAAAGTTCTGTCTCCAATGGTTATATTTTCACCATGTTTTATAACCTTAAAATTAAAATCTTCATTTAAATTTGCTTTGATATTTTTAGCCCCCATTTTAGAACAGTAAATGGGTTTGTCTACTCCTATTTTATTCATTATTTGGGGTATGGCGCCGGAATGGTCCATTTCAGAATGATTGCTAATTAAACAATCAATCTTGCCGGGATCAATAATTCGACTGATATTAGATAGCAGCTCTTTTCCAAATTTCTCTTTTACAGTATCAATAAGGATGTTTTTTTTACCAAGCACGAGAAATGAATTATAGGTTGTGCCTTCATAGGTAGAATATCCATGAAAATCTCTCATGTCCCAGTCACGGCAGCCCACAGAATATATTTTATCTGCAATTTCAATTGGTTTATACATCTATTTTATACCTCCCAGTCTTTAGTTTCTATTTTGAATGCTTACTTTTTAAATTAAAGTCAACAACAGACAATTAATAATCTTTTGAGCACCTTATTTAAAGCACCCTGTTCCAGGCAAATGCAAAGAGTGTGCCTTAATATTTTTTATTCTTTTTTTAAAAACGTTTTAACTTAAACTCTATTACTATAATATTGTAAATTGAAAAGCAATTGCTTATTGTCTTTGCACGATATTTGCTATAGCATCTCTGGACGAGTTGAATAAAAAAAAATGTGTGATAAAGACTTCGTTGTTTTAAGAGAAGTGTGCATAGTATATGAAGTTTATAAAAAGAACAAAAATCAATGCAAACATAAATCAGGTTTTTTCATGGCACAAGCAGGAAGGTGCCATATCAAGATTGACACCGCCATGGGCGCCCCTGAAAATAATTTCCCGCAATATGGATGGTATTCAAAAAGGGGTAAAGGTAAAATTCAGGTTAACTCTTTTTAAAATACCCATGATATGGGAATCCGAGCATATAGAATACAAAGAAAACAGGGAGTTTAAAGACAGGCAGATAAAAGGTCCCTTTGCAAAGTGGGAGCACACGCACAGATTTATACCAGATGGCAGAGAAAGCTCTATCATGGAAGACGAGCTTGAGTTTGAACTCCCCTTTGGATTGTTGAGCAGACCTTTTTATGGAATTGCCATAAAAGAGTTTGAAAAGATGTTTCATTACAGGCACAGGGTATTGAAATATGATCTTGAAAATCATGTGGGGAAAACCGGAAATTTAAGGATTCTTATTTCAGGTGCCAGCGGAACTATTGGACAAGCTTTAATCTCTTTATTGCAAACCTGCGGTCATGAAGTGATTGTTCTTGTAAGAAAAACAAAAGATCTGTTGGATAATCAATTGTTCTGGGATCCCTATAAAGGCATATTAGATATTGAAAAGGCAGGACACATAGATGCTGTAATTAATTTAAACGGTATTGATATTTCAAAGGGCAGGTGGACAGAAAAACAAAAGAGACTCATTATTGATTCAAGGGTAATTCCCACACGCCTGCTTGCAGATAAAATAAAAAACATGACTCATAAGCCTGAAGTTTTTATCAGTTCATCTGCCATTGGTTTTTACGGAGACAGGAGTGAAAGAAGTGTAACTGAAACCGGTGCCAAAGGAGATCTTTTTATTTCCAATGTTTGCAAACTGTGGGAAGATGCATGTCTTGAAGCTCAAAAAGCTGGAGTCAGAACAATTATGCTTAGAACTGGAGTTGTGCTTACGCCTTTGGGTGGTGCCCTTGCAAAAATGGTGCTGCCGTTTAAGCTTGGCATGGGAGTAGTACTCGCCAAAGGCAGGCAATATATGAGTTGGATAAGTATGGATGATGAAATATCAGCCATACTGTTTATTCTCAGAAGTGATAAAATAAAAGGTTCAGTTAATTTGACAGCTCCTGAACCTGTTACCAACAGGGAATTCTCAAAAACACTTGCCAGAGTCTTTTCCAGAAAAGTTTTTTTTACCATGCCAGAGTTTATGATTAAAACATTATGGGGACAAATGGGCCAGGAAACCCTTTTGGCAAGCATCAGGGTGAAACCTGAAAAGCTTTTGAATAACGGATTTGTCTTTCAACATAAAATACTTTTTTCTGCACTCAAAGACTTGCTTGGTAACAAAGGAGAGGTAAAATGAATATAAAACTCAAAATTCTTTTTTCGATTTTAATGATAACAGCGCTTTGTTTCGGGTTTATTGAGATCTATTTTCCTGTTGAAAATTATAGTTTTGAAAGACTTCATATCTTTCTTTTTAATCTCTGTACAGGCGGAACCATACTATTATACTATACACGTGGAAAAGAGAGAGTATCAAAAACCATTGGTCTGTTTTTTATTGGGTCATTGATCTATGCTTTTTCTGCCTTTTTGAAAATATATCCTTTAACGATCCTTATATCGGTTTTACTTTTTATTCTTGTGGAAAAAGTTCGTATTGAAAAATTTTCTATTTTTCCATCAGGGTTTTTTCAATCTGAGGAATCTGTGTCTAAAAAATTCCATCAGGCATCGCTGTTATGTCTCTCCATTGGTATTGCCATGGCAAGTCTTGTGATACTGAATAATGAATATTTCAAGCTTGTTACCATGAGACTGCTTACCTTGGATACATTTTTCCTGGGCTTTTCTTTTCCTCTCTCTCTGATTACACTCTCTTTAGTCTTTGGAATGCTGGAAAAACTGGAAAAGACCTCTGCAAGAATGATCATGGAGGCCTGCTTCTGGACAATCACACTTGGTGTTATCATTTTTTTCGTATTTATGCTGTTTGAAAAAATGATCCCTCAAATTTTTGTAACTTCTGCACTTTTTACGGCAGTGATTCTGGTATTTATGCTCTATACGATATTTGCAGATAAGATCCAGCAAAAACTTTTTCTAACTTCAGGAATAGGGTTTTTGATTTTTACTGCAGTGACAGGTATTGCATATATATGCATAGTGATGAGTGAAGGATATGATCATCACAACACAAAATGGCTGATGCAGATGCATGTCTTTGCCTCTTTATACGGTTGGAACCTTTGTGGTTTGTCCATAATCTGCAGGTTTGATGATTTTCCCATAAGCATGCACTCTTTAACAGTTATAGGAATCCACTGGCTGACAGCTGTTGTACTGGCTCCACTTGGAATTTTCTATCCCCTGTTTGCCGTCTTTGCTGTCATTGGTTATGCATTTATTACACTTACACTGTTTTTCAGTTACAACACCAGGAGAGTTTAATGAGTACCAGGGAAAAATTAAATCATTTTTTGAATCTTTTTGATAATAATTCAAAGGTGCTTGTAGTAATCAATGCAGACCCGGATTCCATTGCAAGTGCCATGGCAGTGAAAAGGTTATTATGGCGAAGAGTCAAAGAGGTTGTAATTGCTTATTTCAACGAGATTACAAGGCCTGATAACCTTGCCATGATTGAATATACTGAATCTGATTTAATCATGCTTGATGATATTGATAAAGAAAATCATAATATTTTTGTAATAGTGGATTCACAGCCGGATCACCATGAAAAATTTTCCAACTTTGATTATGATGCCATTATTGATCACCACCCTCTGTCCGATGATAATGCCGAATTTGTTGATATCAGGCCTGATTTTGGTGCCTGTTCAACAATTATGACACAATATTTAAGGGCAAAAAAAATAAAACCCTCTTCAAAACTTGCTGCAGCATTGATGATTGGGATTAAAACCGACACATTAAATTTTACAAGACAGACAAGTTTAAAAGATATAAAGGCATTCCAATACCTTTATCAATTTGCAGATAATAATATTGTTGTAAAGGTTGAAAGAGCGGCTTTGAACCAGGAAGATTTGGATTTTCTTGGACAGGCCATAAAACAAAAAAAAATTATTCATAACCGGGTTTTTTTTCATGCAGGAAATATAATTAAACCCGATGAACTCGTTATTGTGGCAGATTTTTTTTTAACCCTTGTAAAGGTTAACTGGAGTGTTATATCCGGGATTTATGGGAAAAAACTTATAATAATTTTTCGTAATGATGGATTGAGAAAAGGGGCGGGGAAAACAGCAAGAGAAGCTTTTGATACATATGGTTCTGCAGGAGGGCATAAAACAATGGCACGGGCAGAGCTTGACTTAAGATTAATCCGAAAAGAGACCAAACAGGTTAATAAAAAATTCCTTGCAAACTGGATTATTTCAAAAATTGAAAAAACAGGAGGTACAAAAATCAATTAACAACAATATTTTGATCTATTCAGATATTACTCGCCATTTTACAGATTTAATCTGGAGAATTAATTGATCAGCATTTTTTGAAGATGCTCACTGAGAAAAATAATGGATTCAATATCAAGATGTTCAATAACTGTCTCATCAAAGAGTAATTTTGCATCTGCATCAAACCCTTCACCCTGATCCCAGAATAAAAGAGTGACTGGAATTTTGGGAAACACCTGGAAATACAATGCAAGATCGCATGATTCATACTGCTCGATTACATCTTTACCGCCGGATTTTTTGCATGCTGTTCTTAGTTTATCCACACTGGAGGAAAAGGCTTTTTTAAGGGGTTCTTCCACAGAGCTTTTCATGGAAGCCACCTTTGATACAGTGTTTGGGAACTCTTTAAAGCTTTTCATATTCCCGGTTGGTTTTTTTATTCCACCCTGGGCAATATGGATATAGACAAAGGTCTGCTCATTGCGGGTCAGCTCTTTTCCTGAATCATCAATAATTTGGTCATTGCTTATAAGGATGGATCTATTAAAATAGGGCAGTTTAATATGATCTACACCCTCAATATTGATAAGTTCTCCCCCGGTCCGCAAAGCAACATCTTCTGCCTTCATGGAAGCAGTCTGCTTTTTTGCATAGGACAGGGCTTCCTGCGCCATGTCCTTTTTAAGCCATTTGCCCTGCTTATATTGTTCATCAAGCTCTTTTTGAGCATCTTTTAAAAGATCAGGCTTAATGTGAGGACAGTTTTTCAAAGGAAGTTTTTCAGAGACAACCATCCCTGCAAAAGCAATACAGGTGGGAAATCCACAATCTTTGCAATTGGTTTTCGGTAAAATTTTTACATAAAGATCAACAACAGAAAGGGGCATTATTTATTCTCGATATTTAAAAAAAGCCCGGCAGAATAATGATAATACCGGCCTAGCTTTTAATTTTTAATTATTCTTTCTCAAAATCATCTTTTTCAGCGCCGCAGACAGGGCAGCACCAGTCATCCGGAAGGTCTTCAAAACTTGTTCCAGGATCAATTCCATTATCAGGGTCACCAATTGCGGGGTCATAAACATATCCACAGGGTCCGCATACATATTTGTCCATTTTTAAATCTCCTTTGAGTTTAAGTGTTTATTTCGTGCCGGTTATAATAGATCAACTTTTTCCAGTGCAAATATAATTCCCTTATAAGATGCACCTATCACAACAACATAAAGTATTAAAAGAAATGCGCTCATCATGATATATATTCTCCTTAATATGATTCTTCATTGATTACTTCATCTTTAGTCAGTTTCTTTGAATCCATGAGAAACCAGACATAGACAACATAGGCAAGTACAAAAGGAATGCCTATTGCCACATAGGTCATGGTAGTCAGTGTAAACATGCTTGAAGATGCATTATAGATTGTAAGACTTGACTGAAGATCAAGTTTTGACGGATAAAATGCAGTGTTATTAAATGCAGGCAGACAGAGTACCACAAGGCCTACAAACACAGTGCCAAGTCCACTGAACCATATCCCCTTATTGCTCCCTTGAAATGAAGTTGCAAGAACACCATATAATACAAGTATTATGCCTGCAAGCAGCAGTATTAAAAAATGCGGCAGGGCAAGAAGAGTTGAGAGATATTTTGAAGAGACAAGGGAAACAACGCCTGCATCATCAACACCAAATCCTTTCATAAAGAGAATACTCACAACTACATAGAGTAAAAAGGGCAGGGCAATGAGAAAATTTTTCAAAGTGCTTTTGCGCACTCTTGATTCAAGATCCGGGGTTGAGGTAAAATCAATGCTGTTTAAAAGGTATAAGGAACCAAGCACCCTTGCATTAAATACAAGGAAGATGCCAAGACTTAAGTTAAACAGTGAAAAAGCCGCTTCCAGCCCTCTTAAATTAATACCAAGAAGAGTATAATCCCAGGTTACTCTGTTGTACATGTCCAGGGTGAAGTTTGAACCTGTATAGAATGTACCGACAGCAGCCCCTATAAGAAGAATGCCCACAGATCCATTTATAAATAGAAAGAGTTCATAAACACCTGCTCCCAGGAAATTATTTGGTTTTTTACGGTAATGATAGCTTACAGCCTGGATAATAAATGAAAAAAGAATCAGAATCCATACCCAGTATGCTCCACCAAAACTTGTTGCATAAAATTTGGGAAAGGATGCAAATAGAGCTCCTCCAAACAGAACAAGAGTTGTAAAGGGCATTTCCCATTTGCGCCCCAGTGAAGTGACCACCAGGGATTTTTCAAGATCGGTTTTGGCTACCTGCCACAAAAGAGTCTGTCCTCCCTGGACAAAAGTAAGAAACAGGAAAAGAGCACCAACAATGGAACATATAAACCACCACAGCTGCTGCAAAGTTGAGTAGTCAAGGCTTGAAAACATTTAATTTTCCTCCTTTGGGCCTATGGATATTTGTTTAAGCATTATGGTTATTTCAGCAATAAGCAGAAGCGTGAAGAGTCCGAGAAACATGAAAAAAGTGATCTGGACATTGCTTGCTGCAAGATTTGTTGTTGACATTTTAACCGGTAAAAGACCGTTAATTGCCCAGGGCTGGCGGCCGACTTCTGCCACAACCCATCCCGACTGCTGGGCAAATAATCCGAGAAGAGCTGAGATTAATCCAATGGGCAGCAGCCATTTCTGCTTAAGAAGAGAATCTTTAAATATAAAGAAAAGAAAAGCTGCAAAAAGAACGGGAAAGAGTGTGCCAAGAGCCACCATAACATGAAAAGCATAATATGGAATAGCCACAGGCGGCACAGCTTCTTCGGGGCTGTTAAGGTAACCATAGCCCATGTAATCCTGATTTTGCCTGAATTTTTCCAGTGCAATCTGTGCCTTTGTGTTATTGTTTTCTTTGCGAGCCTGTTTAAACACAGCAAGATCATTTATTGCTTTTTTCCCTTTGGCAATTTTTGATGCAGTGCTCTCTATGCCATGCTCTTCATTACCATACACAAGGTCATCAACTCCAGGCACAAAGGCTGTAAAGGAGCGGTTTGCCAAAAGAGAGAGCATGAATGGAATTTTAATTTTTACAATAAATGGATCCTGGCCATCTCCCGGCTGTTTGCCCGGCCGTAAAATACCTGCGGCAACTATTCCGGCACTGGTGTCTCCTTTATAATGTCCTTCAATAGCAGCAAGTTTCATGGGTTGTTTCTGGGCTACTTCATAGGCTGACTCATCTCCAGTCAAACCAACATAGATAGAAGCAATTAAACCAAACACCGAAGCCACAACAATTGATTTTTTTGCCATCTGTATATGTCTTCCTTTTAAAAGAAACCAGCAGGAGACTGTCAATACAAACAAAGAGGCCATTACAAACCCTGAACTTGAAGTGTGGGTAAACTTTGAAACGGCTACAGGGTTGAAAATTACTTCAAAAAAGCTCTCCATTTCAAACCGGGCTTTTTCAGGGTTGAAAACCATTCCAACAGGGTTCTGCATCCAGGCATTGGCTACGAGAATCCAGACTGCTGAAAGATTGGAACCCACGGCCACCATCCATGTGGAAAAAAGATGGAATTTTTTTGAAACCCTGTTCCAGCCAAAAAACATGACAGCAAAAAAGGTTGCTTCAAGAAAAAAAGCAAAAATTCCTTCAATGGCAAGCGGAGCACCAAAAATATCGCCTACTATCCAGGAGTAATTTGACCAGTTTGTTCCAAATTGAAATTCAAGAATAATTCCTGTTGCAACACCTATTGCGAAGTTGATTCCAAATAAGGTCATCCAGAATTTTGTAATGTTCCGCCACTCTCTGTTTCCTGTGCGAACATAAATTGTTTCAAAAAAGGCGCACAAAAAAGAGAGCCCCAGGGTTAAAGGTACAAAAATCCAGTGATACATGGCAGTAAGAGCAAATTGTGCCCTTGCCCAGTTCACCACACTCAAATCAATATCAAGCATAGTTTTTCTCCTTAGTCTTTGTTTTAATTTGTTTTTTATTCATTAGATACTTCCTGAGTGTTGAGAGAAGTATTTTTAGTGATTTGTTCAAGAACATAATCTGATTTTTCTTCATCGGTTTGGAAATTTGATCCAAGAAAATCGGGAAAGAAAAAAAATTTTAAGATTGCAAACATGATAAATAGTTTTATAAGAATGATTTTCCACAGTTTTTTTCCAAGAACCATTCCTTTAAAACCATCTATATAGAATGTATATATTCGTTTTAAAGTGTCGGATATATTCATAAGTCTTATAAAATAGGTTTTTTAATTTTTAGAGTGTTGTGTGTCATTTATAAAGGTTTTAAGATTGTCTATCCATTTAAAATTAGTTTTATGTTTTATTTCAAGGTAAAAAGCAAATAATATGCCAGAAATGTAAAAACAGTGAAAATGAACATTAAGCAAATGAATACAACCACTATAAATGATAGATAGTGCCTTGGCAAGACAAGATATAAATTGTTTGTTAAACTCTTCCTGCAGGAAGATTTAACTTTGTAACTAAGATTTCCCAAAAAAATTGTGTGTCAAGTATTGTATTGCGAGACAATAGTGTATCGGTTTATGAAAATTAATAATACACTATGCAATACAAATTATCCAAAAAATTTCTTGACATAAAAAAAGATGACCAGTATTTTAAAATGAATTTTTGAAATTAAACGATTATTATGAATACAATTATATTAAGAGACATTGAAGTAAATAATTTTGAACGCTTTTTTAGTTTTTTTAGGAGCGTTCATCCGGCTTAATTTTTAATAATTATTGTTAATAAAGCCCCGGGTGGACATACAAACCACCCGGGGTTTTTATATTTTTAAGGCTCTGGGAAAAACTCCCAGAGCCTTTTTATTTTATACATATTTTACCAGGGGGAGAAGAGATGATACTTGTACTTGAGAAAAGAATCACACAAAATCAGAAAGATAAAATTAAGAAGATGCTTTCTGATGAAGGATGCATTATTCGTGAAATTGTTGATGCAGGCAGGAATATTATTGGCGTTATTGGAAACCGCAAAAAAAGCGAGGATGAATTAAGACAGTTTGAAGGTGTTGCAGATGTCATGCCCATTAAAACATCATACAAACTTGTGAGCCGTGATTTTCAATCTGAAGATTCAAAAGTGCAAATCGGTAATGTCGTGGTGGGGGGTGACAGAATTGTGATCATTGCAGGACCGTGTGCTGTTGAAAGCCATGATCAGGCCATGACTATTGCCAGGGAGGTTAAAAAATATGGTGCTGTTCTCTTCCGGGGCGGGGCATATAAACCAAGATCTTCACCATATTCATTTCAGGGGTTAGAGGAAGAGGGTCTGAAGATTCTTGCTGATGTCAGAAGAGAAACCGGTCTGGGAGTTGTCACAGAAATTACTTCGCCTGCCCAGGCAGATCTGATGATGAAATATGTTGATGTGGTTCAGATTGGTGCGCGGAATATGCAGAATTTTGAACTTCTTAAGTGTGTTGGCCAGATGGACAAGCCGGTTGTCCTGAAAAGAGGACTTGCTTCCACAATTCAAGAGTGGCTGATGTCTGCAGAATATATCATGGCAGGGGGTAACAGTGATGTGATTTTATGTGAAAGGGGGATCAGAACCTTTGAACCTTATAC
>CAXMTQ010000060.1:4571-11640 GCA_964196205.1 uncultured Desulfobacula sp. | reverse complement strand
AGGATTCTTTTTTTCCAAGGAAGATGTCTTTAATTTTGATGATGCTAAACTGTGTGATTTGGACAGGTTTGCAACATTTTATAAAATTATGCTTGAAAAAGGTGTCTATCTTGCTCCATCGCAATTTGAAGCTTGTTTTTTATCCCTGGCACATTCAGATGATGATATTGAAAATACAATTATTGCAGCAAAAGATGCCCTGGCAGCTCTTTAAAATATTATGAAAAAAAAAAGAGATAAAACTATAAAAACAATTCATCTTATTGCTGCCTGCGGGACAGGTATGGGAACCCTTGCCTGTATTTTAAAAGAGATGGGATATGAAGTATCCGGTTCTGACCAGAATGTTTATCCGCCCATGAGCGATTTTTTAAAGGAAAAAGGGATTAAACTTTTTCAAGGATATAATCCCGGCAACCTGAAATATACTCCAGATCTTGTAATTATCGGCAATGCAGTAACAAAAGAGAATGTTGAAGCTAAGGCTGTATTGAAACAAGGTATCAAGTATCTCTCCATGCCCCAGGCTGTGAATAAATTTATTGCAAAAGATAAAAAGATTATCCTCATTACTGGAACCCACGGAAAGACTACCACATCTTCCATCATGGCACATATCTTATATGTTGCAGGTATGGATCCCTCTTTTATGATTGGCGGGATTCTAAAGGATTATAATTCAAGTTTTAGAATTGGAAGCGGTCAATATATGGTGATTGAAGGGGATGAATATGATACTGCTTTTTTTGATAAAGGGCCGAAATTCATGCATTATGACCCTGATATTACAATTATGACAGGAATTGAATTTGATCATGCAGACATTTTCACAGGAATTGATCATATCAGACAGATCTTTTCAGTATTTATTAAAAAAATAGAGAAAACAAGTCATATTATTGCTTTTGATGATAATGAAAATCTAAACAGAGTCCTTGATTTGTCCTGTGCCGGGTCTCTGGAAAAATACGGCAGAAATGCACAATGGTCCTATGCAAATTATGAACAGCAAGGTTCAAAAACTAAGTTTGATGTACTGGGGTTAAATAAAACTTATCCGGTTGAAACAAATATGATGGGAGAACATAACCTTTATAATTGTCTTGCCTCTATTGCTGCAGCCAGTAAAATCGGGATTAGTTTTGAAAAGATTTTTAATGCTTTAAAAACTTTTTCCGGTATAAAAAGGCGGCAGGAAATTCGTGGAATAAAACATGGAATCACTGTAATGGATGATTTTGCGCATCATCCCACAGCGGTAAGAGAAACTGTCAATGGTGTTAAGCCTTTTTATAAAGATGGCAGAATAATAGCTGTATTTGAACCCAGAACCAATACAAGCATGAGAAAATTTTTTCAAGACACTTACCCGGATTCTTTTTTGGGTGCTGACATGGTGTGTGTGTGCAGGCCTGATGTTAAAAAAAAAATACCTCAAAGAGATAAATTTTCCACAAAACAACTTGTGGCAGATATTGAAAAAATGGGCATTGAAGCATATTATTTTGAAAACAGTGATGAAATAATCAGTTTTCTTGTACCAAAGCTGAAACCGGGAGATCTTGTTTTAATCATGTCAAATGGAGGATTCGACAGTATCCATACAAAATTGCTTGAGAGTATTGAATGAAAAAAAAAATAATAGTCAGAATTTTGGGCATCGGATTTTTTCATGCTTTTTTGTATTTATATCTTGTTCCTTTTATTATTTATCCAAAATTTGGCGATAATGGATTTCAATTTACTATTATTGTTGCAATTATTATTTCTATTGCTATCTTTGGCACAATGTTTATTTCAAAAAAAAATAGAGGAGATAAAAGATGAAAGATATTAAAAAAATGGACTGGGATCCAAAATATAGTGTTGATATTGAAGAGATTGACAATCATCAAAAAAAGATGTTTGACCTGTTCAATGAATTGATTGATTTAAAAAAAACATATCCGGAAACTAAAGAGTATATAAATATGATAGCAAGGATAAATGAATCCAGCAGACTGTATTTCAGTATAGAAGAAAAACTTCTGAGGAGAAAAGGATATCCTGATTTTGGAGACCATGCCAAAGCCCATCGTCAATTTACTAAAAGCTTTATCAGTCTGCGCCGCTCAATCTCTGATGACGTTGAAAATTTAAGCTATGATGTAATTAATGAATTAAGGGAGTGGATTATAAATCATATACTCACTTTTGATTCTCTCTATATACCGTTTTTGAGGATTAATAGATATATTGAGGAGAGACAAAAGTAAAATCTTTTTGATTGAATAGATGTATGAGCAACTATATTCCATTTGAAATTAATAACCTGTTTGAAGTACAATTTTTTTCCAATCTTGATTATTATTTTGCACGATCAATGGGTAAAGCCTTCAAGGAGAGTGAATCCATTATTCTTGCATCCTGTGCACTTGTTTCAAAGGTGTTGTCAGATGGGCATATCTGCCTTGATATTAAAGAGATATCAAAAACTATAATATCAATATCAAAATTAAATGATGATAAAGTGAAATTGCCAGGGTTTGATATCTGGGTTAAGGCACTGAAAAAATCATCAATGGTGTCGGACACAATTTTAACGCCCCTGGTAATGGATTCCGGCCACAGGCTTTATCTCTCAAGATATTTCGATTTTCAAAATCGATTAATATGCAATATTGCCCAGAGAATTTTTTTGAAACCTTTGACAATGCATGAAACAGCGATTGATGAAATACTTGCAGTCTGTCTAACTGGACCAGGAAATCATATTTTAAATCAGAAAAATGCGGTAAAAAATGCTGTAGTTAATAATTTTACTGTTATTTCAGGTGGTCCTGGAACCGGGAAAACATTTATAATATCCATAATAATAAAAACAGTATTATCATATGCAGCAAAATATAATCTGGCGCAACCTAAAATTATTTGTGTGGCACCCACAGGAAAAGCAGCATCAAAGATGGATCAGGGCAGTACCATCCATTCAGTTTTAAAGCCGCTGAAGAAAAATTTTGGATTTTATTATAATAAGAATAATCCTCTGCTGGTCGATGTGATTATAATTGACGAGGCTTCAATGATTGATATTTCACTGTTGACAAGGCTTCTTGACGCTGTATCAACTGCAGCCAAAGTAATTATTCTCGGTGATAAACATCAATTGTCTTCCATACAGGCAGGATCAGTGTTCAGTGATATCTGCAAAGTAAAAAATCTCTCCGGCAATATCTTTTTTCTTGAATATAATTTCAGGTCTAAAGGTAAAACAGGAATTGAAAATTTATCAAAAGCAATTAACAATAACGATGATAAGGGTTTAGAGTATATACTTACTTCTGGAGAATTCCCTGATGTTGTGTTTGAACCTCTCAATGATAAAGGCATACCTGTAGATCTTGTCAACAGACATATCCTTGAAGGATATAAATCATATATCAAGGCAGACAATATTGAGGCAGCATTGGATGAACTTGATAGTTTTAAAATACTTTGTGCACACAATTCAGGAGAATACGGAACATTACAAATTAATCATGTTTGTGAAAATATTTTGCGGTCTGGTAATAATTTTGATATAGACAAAAAACCTTTTAAAAAAATTATCATGGTAAATACCAATGATTATAAAAAAGGTTTGTTTAACGGTGATACTGGCGTTTGTTTTGAAGATAAAGGAGAGAGTAAGGCCTTTTTTAAAACTTTTGACAATAATATAAAACAATATAGAACTTTAGATCTTCCGGACAGTGATACAGCTTTTGCAATAACAATCCACAAAAGTCAGGGGTCTGAATTTAAAACGATTTTAATTATATTACCTGACAGGCTTTCTCCTGTTGTGACAAGGCAATTATTATATACCGGGGTTACAAGAGCAAAAGCAAGGGTCATAATTGTTGGAGATTTAAAGATTATTAAAAAGGCTATAAGCTTGTCTGTGGAGCGTAATTCAGGGCTTACTGAGTATCTCGACAGGCAGTTACACAACACCAATTTGCATTATGTAACAACCTGTCGAAGGAAAAAATAAAAAGAGAGAAAATAATTTGAAAAAAAATCAAACAATTTCAGAAAAAATATGGCAGTTTTTTTGTTCTGTAAAACTGACTGTTACTACACTTGTGCTTTTGGCATCAACATCTATTATTGGAACTATTATTCTTCAGAATGGTTCAGAATCAGACTACTTAAGGCTTTATGGAGAAGCCTTTTATAAAGTAATCAGAGTATTTAAATTTGATGACATGTATAATGCATGGTGGTTTCTATCCCTGATAATTATTTTATGCATCAATATAGTTGTATGCTCAATTGAAAGACTTTCAACTACCTGGAAAATTATTTTTCCAAAAAAAATCAAATTTAATCCCCAAAGGTTCAGGAAACAAAAAAATCTTGAAACCTTTACCGTGAAAAAAGATTCTGAAACTATATCAGCAACCTGTGAAAGCTTTTTATCTAAAACCATTGGAAAGGTAATAAAAGAGGAGACCTCCAAAAGTACCATCATGTATGCTGAAAAAGGAAGATGGACAAGAATAGGTGTTTATGTTGTACACTCAAGTATCCTTTTGCTTTTAATCGGTGCATTGATTGGCACGGTTTTCGGGTTTAAGGCTTTTTTGAACCTTGATGAAGGTGAGTTTTCTGACACAGCTTTAATATCTAAGACAAGAGAGTCTGTAAATCTTGGGTTTGACATAAGGTGCAACAAGTTTGAAGTAAAATTTTATGATACGGGTGCTCCTGATGAATTTAAATCAAATCTTACCATCATTGAGGGTGGTAAAGAGAGCTTTACCGAGGATATCTTGGTTAATCATCCTTTAAGATATAAAGGCATTAATATTTTTCAAGCATCATATGGTTCAGCTGCACCTGACAGTGCTGTTGTTGATATTATCAGATTGTCTGATAAAAATATTACAACCAGGTCACTAAAAATAGGAGAAGAGATTAATCTGCCCGGAGATCAGGGCTTATTCAAACTTGAAGGTTTTTTACCACATTTTGATTTCAGGGGGCATAATCTCGGGGAAGCTTTTATTGGAAAAATCACCCATGAAGAAGGAAAAAGTTTCCAGATTGGTATTCCAGTAAAATTTCCTACGTTTGATAAAATGAGAAAAGGAAAATTTGCCTTTGTTGTAAAAGATTTTGAAAATAAATATTACACAGGTCTTCAGATAACCAGAGACCCTGGAGTATGGTATGTTTACGCAGGGTTTATTCTAATGATCATTGGATGCTGGATAACCTTTTTTATGTCCCATGACTCCTATTTTATTGAAATTGAAAAAAAACAAGGCAAAAACTCCAGGATAACTGTTTCCGGAACAACCAATCGGAACAATCAGGGTATGAAGCTTAAAATTAAAAAATATGCAAACAAATTAAAAAGGGAAGATAAATAATTCTTATGGACAGTTCTCTAGCATTATCAACAACCACATTTATTTATGCACTGGCCTCAATTTTTTATATCGGGTCATTTTCCTTTAAACAACTATTTCTTGCCAAAATCGGGTTTATTGTTCTTATTATTGGTTTTTTAGACAATACCCTCGGCATTATTTTAAGGTGGATTGAATCTTACCAGATGGGATACGGACATGCCCCCTTTGCCAATATGTATGAGTCCTTAGTATTTTTTTCCTGGACTGTTGCCATTCTTTATATCTTTGTTGAGCTTAAGTACAAGGAGAGTATAATAGGAGTATTTGCATCTCCTTTGATATTTCTTGCCATTGCATATGCTTCTCTCTCTCCTGATATCAGCAGCAAGATAACACCTTTAATCCCGGCCTTGAAAAGTAATTGGCTCATTGCACATGTTATAACCTGTTTTCTTGGTTATTCTGGGTTTGCCGTGGCATTCGGCTTCAGTATTATCTATTTTGTAAAACCCCAGAACCCTGATGCTAAATCCATATTTGCAAAGCTTCCTTCCTGGGAACTTATAGATGAATTAACTTATCAAATGGTTGTTTTTGGATTTTTATTCCTTACCATCGGCATTATCACCGGTGCTGTATGGGCAAATTCAGCCTGGGGTACATACTGGAGCTGGGATCCCAAAGAAACCTGGTCTCTTATTACATGGTTTGTCTATGCCATTTTCATGCATTTAAGAATGATGAAAGGGTGGCAGGGGAAAAAACTTGCTCTGGTATCCATTACAGGGTTCCTGGCTGTTATGTTCACCTATTTTGGAGTTAATTTTCTGCTCTCGGGACTTCACAGCTACGCTTGATATATGTCTGCCTTCCACTGGTCTGAATATTTGCTATAATCACCAGTGAAAGGCTGTTTGCCTTACGGGAGCATTATGGATCATTGCTTATAAGTTCTTGATTACCGCAGCGGTTAAGCCGCCATGTTGTTTGAGCGAAGGATGAGCGAGTTATGGCGGTCAGCGAAGGTAATCGTAGAACTTGTTGCAATGTCCATCCCGCGGACGTAAGGTAAGCAGCCTGTAACGGGTAGTGGAAAATAGCCTGCAAATATCCAGAATCAACTTAATTTGTCTTGACAAGAAAACCAGATATTAATATAGATTAACGCAATTTGTAGATATCATGACAAGACAGCCCACTATTTTGTTTTGTCATGGAAACAATCTAAGTTTTTTAGCTTAGATATAATGGTTAAAGTATCATCAACATTTTAATTTGATGGAGTTTTCATGAGTGAAATGGAAAACAAAGCTGGAAATGCTTCCAAAAGGAGCGCAAGGAGAAAAGGTGCAGGAGATAAAAAAGATGACAAAGGATTAAGTCAGGGTATCATCTTATTTGTTGTTGCATTTGTTGTATTCTTTGCAGGCAGCTCTCTGCTGTTTCCTAAACTGCTTTATTCAAAAAAAGATCAACCCTTTAACTTTGATCACAAACTTCATACATATGAAGCAGGGGATTGTGATGCATGTCATTTCTTAAGAGAAGACGGAAGTTATTCTGGAATCCCTAAATTAAAGACGTGTATGGAGTGTCATCCTGATACTGCACCCCTTGGTGTAACAGAGGATGAAGCTGTGTTTGTGGAAGAGTATCTGGCAAAGGAGAAAGAAATCCCCTGGTTTGTA
>CAXMTQ010000060.1:1789-4561 GCA_964196205.1 uncultured Desulfobacula sp. | reverse complement strand
ATATTCAAGGCAACCTGACTGTGTCTTTTTCTCCCATGCTGCACACACTGATGCTGCTGCCGGTATGGATTGCATTGATTGTCACGGCTATATAGGAGAGTCAACTTCTTTAAGACCCTATGAAGAGAACAGGATAACAGGCTATAGCCGTGATATCTGGGGTCAAAATATCTTTGGGATTAAAAAGAATTCCTGGGATCGCATGAAGATGGATGACTGCGCAGAGTGCCACAAAGAGGAAACAGGCCATCAGGGTTATTGTTTCCAGTGTCACAAGTAGAACCAGAACATGAGACTTTTAACTTTATTGAGGGATTATTTATGAAAGTTGACAGAAGAAGCTTCTTGGGATTGGGACTTGGCGCAGCTGCCGGTGTTGCAGTGTCACCTGTTGGTTTGAAACTTACAGATGACTCTTCTATCTGGACCCAGAACTGGCCATGGACTCCTGTTCCTGTTGACGGAAAAGTAAATTATGAAAAATCGGTGTGTAGTCTTTGCCCCGGAAGCTGCGGTATAAGCGTAAGAAAGATTGATAACAGACCGGTTAAAATAGAGGGCCTTGCTGACCATCCTGTAAATGACGGAGGGGTATGCCTTCATGGAATAGCAGGTCTCCAGTATCTATATGATCCTGCAAGGATTAAAACACCATTGAAAAAAAATGGTGATAATTTTGAAAAAATTTCCTGGAATGATGCCATAGAACTTGTTGCTGAAAAACTTAGCAATATGAGGGAAAAAGGATCACCTGAAAAATTGGCCTGCATAATAGATAAAGATCAAGGATCTGTTTCCGGGTTGTTTAAACGACTACTCAAAGACATTTGGTTCTCCTGAGTTTTATACCATGCCAAGTCTTGAATCTTATCTTGAGATAACAGCATCAACGCTGCATGGCAAAGGGAAAACCATTGCTTTTGATTTGGAAAATGCAAGTTTTGTTTTAAGTTTTGGCGCCGGGATAATAGAAGGGTGGGGATCTCCAGTAAACTGTTTTAAGGCAAATGCATCAAGAAAAACCAGACATGCCAAACTTTACCAGATTGAACCGCGTCTCTCCAATACTGCTGCCAATGCAGACAGATGGATTCCTGTTAAACCTGGTACTGAAGCTGATCTTGCTTTGGGAATTAGTTCTGTGATTTTAAAGAACAATCTGTTTGACTCCAATGCAACAAGTAATTTTAGAGGCGGTTTGAATAAACTTGCTGCTGTCTTGCAAAAGGATTATTCACTTGCTAAAACTGCCGAAATCACAGGAGTCAAACCAGATGATATTAAAAAAATAGCAACCTTGTTTGCCAGGGCAGAAATGCCGGTCGCTGTTTTTGGTAAAGGCAGGGGTGATGGAGCCCAGAGTTTGAAAGAACTTGCGGCAGTTCATACTTTAAATTGTCTTGTTGGAAATATTAATAAAAAAGGCGGTGCTTTTGTTAAACCAAACAATCAATATCTTGAGTTTCCAGATGTCTCAATGGACAGCATCGCAAAAACTGGATTTGGTAAAAACAAAACAGGAAAATATGTCAACCAGTTTTTTGAGAAAGTAAACAAATCTTCACAATCTTTGGTTGAAGCTCTTTTTATTTATAATGCAAATCCCTGCTACACCCTCCATGATACAAAAAAGATTAAACAGGCATTGGGCAAAATTCCTTTTATAGTTAGTTTTTCATCATTCCTTGATGAAACTGCCATGGAAGCAGATGTTATTTTACCAAGTCACACCTTTATGGAGCGATTTGAAGATGTTCCATCCAATGGAGGTTTAGCAAAAAGTGTTGTGGGCCTTACAAGACCTGTTACCAAACCTGTCTTTAATACTAAAAATCCTGGAGATAGTGTAATTTTAATTGCAAAAGCTCTCAAAGGCAATATTGCCGAGAGCTTTCCTTGGACAACCTATGACAAATGCCTTGAAAGTGTAACATCAAGAATCTGGAATTCATTGTCAGAAGATGGATTTGCAGTTCTGTCCAATGGTATGCCAGGGGATAGCCAACCTGTGGATGTCTCTTTTCTTGCCGAGAATCCTGCAAGTATTAAAGCGCAAGGGAATTATGATTTTACACTGATTCCAATTGACAATATGAGATTGATGAGTGCTGCTACTGCCTCTTCTCCCTTTGCAGTCAAGACGGTTTCAGACAGTGTGATAAAAGGCAAAGATATTGTTGTTGAAATTAACCCTTTAAGTGCCAAGGGTCTGAAAAACAGAGGATTTGCTGTTTTGACAACTCCCATGGGAAAAGCCAGGGTTAAGGTAAATATAAATGAGGGCATGATGCCGGGTGTGATAGGCATGGTTAAAGGCCTTGGCCATACTTTTGATAATAAATATGTATCAAATAAAGGTGTTAATATTAATGACTTGATAGGCCAGGTAATTGAGCCGGATTCAGGACTGGATGCTGCTTTTGGAATCAAAGCAAGTATTTCCAAGGCTTAAAGATCAAGGGTAAAAAAAAAGCAGAATTTGAAATTCAAGGATAAATTGTTAAAGAGGTTTTTCAATGACACAAGAAAATCATAATAGTGCATATAAGTTCGGAATGGTTATTGATCTGGATAAATGTACTGGATGCGGCTCCTGCATGGTTTCATGCATGGCGGAAAACAATGTTCCGTTTAAAGAAGATGAAACCAATAAAAAGGATAGTATTACCTGGATGCGTGTTTATAAATTAACTAATGGCAAACCCTTTCCTGATACTGAAGTGGTGTATATGCCAAGGCCCTGTCAACAGTGTGGCGGGAAGGGGGATCATG
>CAXMTQ010000060.1:0-1779 GCA_964196205.1 uncultured Desulfobacula sp. | reverse complement strand
CTCCATGTGTCTCTGTCTGCCCTGCAGTTGCAACAGACTATGGCTATGACACAGGAATTGTCAGTCAGATCTATACACGCTGTTTTGGATGCAGGTATTGCATGGGGGCATGCCCTTATCATGCAAGGTATTTTAACTGGTGGGATCCTAAATGGCCCGAAGGAATGGAAAAATACCTGAGTCCCAATGTATCTCCAAGAATGAGAGGTGTTGTGGAAAAATGCAGTTTCTGCTACCACAGATACCAGGCTGCAAGGGATAAGGCTTATGCCCGTGGGAACAAAGATCATATAAAAGAGGAAGATTATCAGACTGCCTGCACCACTGCATGTCCTGCCGGTGCCATTGTATTTGGAGATTTGAATAATCCTGGCCATCAAGTGCATCAGATTGTTAAGCCTGATCCTCACCCGGATCCAAGAAACAAGCATGTTGTTGGAAAATCAAAGAATCCTAAAATTTTCAGGCTTCTTGAAAGACTGGGTACAAATCCAAAAGTCTATTATCTTTCCGAGCGGGAGTGGGTCAGAAAACAGGGAGATAATTATCTTGAAGGTGAATGGGAGAAAATAAAGAATCATCATGGGGAAGCATCCCATGGTTAAAATATCCAAAACATATCGTAGGAGTGAATAAATATGGATTCTGCATTAATACCTGAAGGTGCAAAACGATGCCCACTTCCAAAGTTTTCCATTGGGATTGCAATTGTGAGTGCCGTACTTCTCTGGGGCGTTTATGCCATGTTCCTTTGCTGGTTTAAAGGCCTGAACCAGACAAATATGAATGATTACTATGGATTTGCCCTGTGGATATGGGCTGACCTTGCTGTAATTGCAGTGGGCGGTGGAGCATTTTTTACAGGCCTGTTAAAATATATTTTTAAAATAGACGAGTTGAAAAATATTATCAATTTTGCTGTGATTATCGGTTTTATCTGCTACAGTTCAGCCTTGTTGATTCTTGCCATTGATATTGGCCAGCCGCTCAGGGGCTGGTTTATTTTCTGGCATGCCAATGTCCACTCCATGTTAACTGAGGTAGCTTTTTGTCTCTCTGCTTATTTTGCCGTTCTGACTATTGAATTTATACCTAATATTCTGGAAAACAGACAGGCTAATAAAGTACCCTTTTTTCATCATCTTGCGCATAATATGCACGGCGTTATGGCTATTTTTGCTGCAACAGGAGCTTTTCTCTCCTTTTTTCATCAAGGATCTCTTGGTGGTGTTGCAGGTGTCATGTATGGTCGTCCTTTTGCTGTGAGAGAAGGTTTACTGGTCTGGCCGTGGACTTTCTTTTTGTTTACATGGTCGGCAGCAGCTTACGGGCCCTGCTTTACCCTTTTGGTAACAAAAATTACCGAGACAATTACAGGTAAAAAACTTGTGAAAGATAATGTTATCCATCTACTTGCTAAAATATCAGGATGGATGATTGTAACCTACATTATTGCAAAAATTATTGATACCGCTTATTGGGCAATTGTTACTGCACCCAGCCTTGGATTCAATTTGAGCCATTTTTATACAGACAACAGCTTCTATGGATACTGGATGTTGATTACTGAAATTGTAATATGCGGGGTTGTTCCCGGAGCTAGTTTGATCATGAAATCAACCAGGGAAAATCCAAGATTACGCCTTGTTGCCATAATACTTGGTACTATCGGTGTCTGTTTGAACCGCTGGGTCATGGTGCTTCAGATTATGGCAGTTCCGGTAATGCCCTTTGATACATGGGCACTGTACATCCCGAGCTGGCAGGAAGTTGCAACTA
>CAXMTQ010000059.1:0-12072 GCA_964196205.1 uncultured Desulfobacula sp. | reverse complement strand
TTACCAAGCTTTTCCAGTCACCTGAAAAACTGGTGCGCTCTTACCGCACCGTTTCACCCTTACCCAGCCATCCAGCTGCCTGAACAACCGGGCGGTCTATTCTCTGTTGCACTTTCCTTCACGTCACCGTGACTCCACGTTATGGAGCGTCCTGTCCTATGGTGTTCGGACTTTCCTCCAGATTAAAACCTGGCGATCATTTTGCGTGGTCAGACCGATTCTACATCTATATGATAAAGGATTCTACTGCATTGTGGACATAAAATCAATGAATTCCCACGCTGTACTTCAATATATAATTGAGGAGGGATATTCATAAAACACCCCATGCAGATTTCATTTTTCACATTTACTACAGCAAGTCCCTGGTTCATTTTTGATATTTTTGCAAATCGCTTCATCAATGAAGAATCCAGGCTTTTACCAATTCCATTTTGTTGAGTTAGATACTCATCAAGAAGCTCTCTGTCATCTGTTGATTTTTTTTCAATATTTTTTTGTTCAGCTTCAGACTGGTCTTTTAAAAGATTATACTCTTTTTCACTCTCCTGGACACTCTCTTCGATTTCTTCTTTTGCATCAAGATATTCTAACAATTCAGTTTCAAAAACATCTTTACGCTTTTTGTTGTCATCCACCTCTCTTAAAAAAATCTGATACTCTTTATTGGTTTTTACCATCCTTAAGGTTTCATTGGATTTAATAATCCGATCATCAACAACTTGAATTTCCCTTTCACTATCCTTACAATTCATAATGGCAGTAGAAAGATTCTCTTTTTTCTCTTCCAGGGCATTTCCAAATAGTTTTAATTTTGCACTCAACTCCCCTTTTTTTCTTTCAACTTTTTTTAAAACAGCTCTAAGTTTGACAATCTGGGTTTCAGCTTCCTGAAGTTTAATAAGTGCCTCAATATCTTGTTTGGAACTATCATTCATAATCTTATCCTTAAACTATATTAAATGGATCTTTCTCTTTTTTAAATTTTATTATCTCTATATTCATTCGTGCTTTTTGTGCAGCCTGATTTAGCTTATCATGCAGCAAATCAACAGCTATATACTCAGAGCCAAAATGGCCTACATCTATCAGCGCTTTTGAATTTTCTTCTATCAGCCTTGCCTCATGATATTTTATATCCCCGGTGATATAAACATCAGCATTTGATCTTACGAATACATCGACAAGAGATCCACCACTGCCTGTACAAACAGCAATCGTACTTATGGGCAAATCCATGTTCCCCGTAATTCTCAAATGGTTTAAAACAAGTTTTTCTTTTATTGTTTTAGCAAGTTGGATAAGAGATGTTTTCTTCTCCAGAGATCCGATTCTGCCAATACCAATTATTTCATCCTCAAGAACAGCAGGCAGAGTTTCAACATAAAAAACTTTTGTTTTTTGCATACCCAATTTAGCAGCAAAATAATCGTTTAAACCATCATTTGCCTTATCAAGATTAGTATGGGCTGATATTATGCTGATCCTCTCTCTTGCAGCAATCTCAATTGCTTTGCCTGGCATTTTATTAAAATCAATCTTTTTTTCAGGTCTGAGCATCAAAGGGTGGTGGGTCAGTACAAGATCGCACCTGCTCTCTTTTGCAGCATTCATTAATGGAATGGATACGTCAAGACCGATTATAACTTTTTTTACTTCCTGATTCAAATTTCCAGCCTGAAGTCCGCAGTTATCCCAATCTTCAGCAATATCAAAAGGTGCAATTTGGTTTATCAGAGCAAGTATATCCTCAAGTTTTACCATGATGCATCCACAAATTAAAAAAGCGTGGGAAAATCCCACGCTTTTTTAATTTTTTTATATCTACGTTGATGTTTATCAGGTACATTCATATACAAACTAAGTATCCTTTCATCATTTTTGCACCAATCCAGAATATAGTATTGTTCAAAGGTCTCATAATATACCCGTCAAAATTTTATTTGGTGGGCCCACCTGGACTCGAACCAGGGACCGACCGGTTATGAGCCGGTGGCTCTGCCAAACTGAGCTATGGGCCCTTTCTTTACACAAACTTTGGAAATATATATAAATACTCATTTTAAGTCAAGATTTAATTCTCAATAAATGTCTTGAGTTTTTTGCTCCTTGTAGGATGCCTTAACTTTCTCAATGCTTTTGCCTCAATCTGGCGTATACGCTCCCTTGTAACTGTAAAATCCTTTCCAACTTCTTCCAGGGTATGGTCAGATTTTTCACCTATTCCAAAGCGCATTCTAAGCACTTTTTCTTCCCGGGGTGTCAAAGTGGCAAGGATTTTTCTGGTTTGCTCCGCCAGACTGAAATCAATGGCAGCATCAGAAGGAATTGAAAACTTTTTATCTTCTATAAAATCACCAAGATGACTGTCTTCTTCTTCTCCAATAGGTGTTTCAAGAGAAATTGGTTCTTTGGCAATTTTTAATACACGCCTGACTTTTTCAATGGGAATTTCCATCTTCTGGGCAATCTCTTCAGGTGACGGCTCTTTGCCCATCTCCTGCACAAGGTATCTTGATGTCCGAATTAATTTATTAATGGTTTCAATCATATGAACAGGGATTCTTATGGTTCTTGCCTGATCTGCAATAGCCCGGGTAATAGCCTGCCTGATCCACCACGTAGCATATGTGGAAAATTTATACCCCCTTCTGTATTCAAATTTATCCACAGCTTTCATCAATCCAATGTTACCTTCCTGGATCAGATCTAAAAATTGCAAACCTCTATTTGTATACTTTTTTGCAATACTGACCACCAGCCTTAAATTTGCTCTGACGAGTTCTCTTTTTGCAAATTCAGCGCTGCGCCGTCCCTTATCAATCCTTTGAACAATCTGCTTTAAAAAATCAGAATCCCCTTTAACTTCATTCTTTCTCAAGGATACCTGAACCGATATTGAACAGAGATCCTGAAATAAAAGTTTTGCCCGAACAATGGTAAGGTCAGATTTAGATCTTACCCATTTCACAAATTCCTTTTCCGAAGATAATTTATCCAGCATGGTCTTGCTTTTAACTTTAAAAGTTTTAGCACATTTTGCGATAAGCTCATCAATTTTTGCAAACCAAATAATGGTGTTTCTGATATTTTTTTCAATATTAGAAATAACATTGGCTTCAAAACGCCACTTTTTTAATTGCGTAAAAATAGTTTCTGTATTATCAAAAATCTCTTTTGAAAAAGTTTCATATTTTTTAGTTTTCCTATTTGCCTGCAGTAAATAATCTCTTTTTTCCTGATTTTCATCGTGAAGTTTTTTTATTATTTTTAAAGAATTTAAAAATTTTTCCTGTTTGGAAGCCTCATCTACAATTCCATCACCCTCATCAACATCCCTTAGGACATGTTTGGGGCGCATGGATTTTTGTTCCATTTTATCGCCATAAATAAAAATAGTTAATATTGTTAACGGACAATCCAACATAGCTCGTAAAATATTACGCTCCCCAAGCTCAATCTTTTTAGCAATTATAATTTCACCTTCACGGCTGAGCAGGGTGACCATTCCCATCTCTTTAAGGTACATTTTTACAGGATCAGTAACAGTACCAAACTCAACATCGGAACCATCTTTTTTGGGAGCTAACAGATTTTTAACAACTTGTTCCTTATCTTTTGCTTTTCTCTTTTCAGCCTCTTCTTTATTCTGAATTGTCGTTTTAGCCTTTTTAATCGCAGCTTTACTTTTCTTAGTTGCTGCTTTAGCCTTTTTAGTCGCAGTATTAGCTGTTTTGGTTGCAGATTTATTTTTTTTATTTGTAGTGTTAGTCTTCTTTTTTGCTGTGGTTTTCTTTTTAATTTTTTCTTTTTCTTTATCCACAAGTTTGATTCCAAGTTCTTTAAACTGTATAACAACATCTTCAATTTGATCCAGTGATTTTAGATCATCAGATATTGCATCATTAAGTTCGGCAAAAGAGAGAGAACCTTTTTTTTCCCCTTTTTTAATAAGTTTTTGTAACTCTTTCTCACTAACAGCCACATTCTCTCCAGACTTTTTTGTCTTTCCTGCCATATCTATGCCTCCCAAAGGCTTATTTAATGTTTGAACGAAAACTCACCCATCTGCTTCGTTGCTTCAAAATTTTGCCAAATTTTAGAACTGGCCTCATGTACTACAGTACACTCCGGTTTCAAAATTGTACGCATGCGCATCTCTTCGAGCCTTACGCCTCATATATGGGTAATTTTGTAAGCATAAGCTCCTCTACGAGCCATTCAAACATGAGTTTTCTGTCAAGCACTGTTTATAGTACCTATTATTGTAATTGCTGAATCTCAGCTTGTTTTTCTTTTAACAATTCCATTAATTCAGAATCACAGCCCTTTTCCGCACTTATAATTTTATTTGTCAAAATATTTTCTTCTCTTTTTCTCACTTTAATAATTCTGTTTATCAAAGATAATGCTGTTTTTTGAATATCCTTTTCTAAAAAAGAGTCATTCATGGATAGAGAAGCTATAAGTTTCTGGTCCTCACTGTTTTCCATTTTTGCCATAATATTTGTAATAAAGGCCTTTTTATCAGGACTGATACTTATAATTCTTTGTCCAATCAATTTTAATTTTTCAGAATAAAAACATTCTAAAACATCTGTATTCTTGATATCATCAATGATTTCAGGATAATTGAGCACCATTGAAATCACCTGTTCTTCTCTTCGATCAGATTCCAGCTTATCTTCATCTTTTTTCTCATCAATCAAATATGATTTTGATGTGCTATGTTGAGACTGCAAATATTGTTCCCTGACCTTTTCCAGGACAGCTTTTTCATCAATATTCAATGTTTCAGCAAGTTCTTTAACATACAAGGATCTTAGTGCACTATCTTGAATCCCGGTTAAAAACGGCTTCATATCATTTAAAATTTTGATCCTGCCCTCCACGGTCAACCCATGTGTATCAATTGAGACTTGTAAAAGGAATTGCATGATAGTTTTTGCCTGTAACGCAAGCTTATTAAATGCTTCCTGCCCATGCTCCATAACATAGGAATCAGGATCATTCTCCTTGGGAAGTACAAGAATTCTTATATCAACACCCTCTTTCATAAAAATTTTAATACTTCTTTTTGCTGCACTGATTCCTGCTTTGTCAGAATCAAAAACAAGTATCATTTTTGATGCATATCCTTTAAGGATTCTGACATGATCATGGGTTAATGCAGTGCCAAGACTTGCCACCGTGTTTTTAATTCCGTGTTGAAAAAGGGATAAAAAATCAAAATAGCCTTCAACTATATAGACTAAATCCTCCTGCCTGCAAAATTGTTTTGCTGCATGAAGGCCATATAGAATACGGCTTTTATTATAAATTGGTGTTTCAGGAGAATTCATATATTTTGGCATGGCATCATCCATGACCCGACCGCCAAAACCTGCTACCTGCATATTTATATCAAAAATCGGGAACATAATCCGGTTTCGGAATCTGTCATAATAGCCGCTGTTCTGTTTTCTTTCCAGAATCAAACCTGACTGAACAGCAATATTTTTAGAAATTTTTAGCTCTTTGAATTTTTTAACAACACTATCCCAGCTGTCAGGTGAAAATCCAAGATGGAATTCATCAATAATATCTTCTGAAATTTTTCTTAGCTTGAGGTATTCAGTTGCCTTTTTCCCTTGCTTTGTATCCTTAAGTTCATCACCAAAATACTCCATTGTGCTTTTATTTAGCCTGAACAGGCTCTCTTTGAGGTGGATCTGCCTTCTTTTTGCAGGATCAATCTCCTTGGTTTCAATGGTTATATTATACTGGCGCGCCAACATTTTTGCAGCTTCAGGAAAGGTAATTCCATGATATCTTTTAAGAAAATTCAAGACATCTCCACCTGCACCGCAACCAAAACAGTAGTAGATTTGTTTATTAATATTGACAGAAAACGAGGGAGTTTTTTCAGAATGGAATGGACATAAACCAAAAAAATTGCTTCCAGATTTTTTTAAGAGTACAGATTGCGAAACAATATCAACAATATCTGAAGTATTTAAAATTTCTGATATTTTTTCTTCAGGGATATACATCTTGCTGGTATTGACTCCAAATTTAATGGTTCTGAAAGTAAAACAATCTAAGTATTTAAAATAACATGTCAATAATTGTTATTTTGAAATCCTTATGGCTTCTTTTAAATCAAGGGTCTCTTCATAAAGAGCTCTTCCGGTTATAACGCCGATTACCCCTTTACTTTCAATTTTAAGAAGGTTTTTAATATCCATAATTGTATTGACTCCACCCGAAGCTACAATGGGTATTGAAACAGCCTCGGCCAGAGCTGCTGTCTCTTCAATATTGGGACCGGTTTGCATCCCATCCCTGTGTATATCGGTAAAATTGATTGCCGCTACTCCACATGATTCAAACTCTTTTGCAAGGTCAACAGCTTTTGTTTCAGATGTTTTGCTCCACCCTTCAACTGCAACCCTGCCGTTGCGTGCATCAATACCAACAACAATCCTGTCTTGAAATTTTTTGCAGGCATCTTTAACAAGTCCTGGATTATAAAGAGCAACACTGCCTATTATAACTTTTGAAACTCCTGCATCAATATACATTGCAATGGTTTTAATATCTCTGATGCCGCCACCAACCTGTATGGGAACTTTAATTTTGGATAAAATATCTTGTATGGTTTTAAAATTTTTTACCTCTTTTGCAAATGCTCCATCAAGATCGATTATATGGATAAGCTGTGCCCCGAAGTCTTCCCATTGTTGAGCCATGCTTACAGGATCTTCGGAATAGAGAGTTGTATCTTCCATACGGCCTTGTAAAAGCCTGACGCATTTGCCTTGTTTTATATCAACAGCAGGTATAATTATCATTAAATTTGTCTATATTTCATATGTTGTATTTATAAAATTCCCTTGGTGGACAGGGTCTTATTTATATTTTTATCAACTCTTGTGGCCATGTGCAAAGATCTGCCCATAGCCTTGAAAATTGATTCAAGAACATGGTGTTCATTGACACCATATTGAGCATTAATATGAAGATTGAATGCACCCTGAACACAAAAACTTTGAAAAAATTCTCTGGCAAGATCAATATCAAAAATCCCTTTAACTTTAAGATCTAAGGGAAAATTATAAACAAGATAGGGTCTATTGGACAGGTCTACTGTAACCCTGGACAGAGCTTCATCCATTGGGACACAGGAGTCACCAAATCTGACAATCTGTTTTTTCTTTTCAATGGCATTGAAAAGAGCCTGGCCAAGAACAAGTCCTGTATCCTCTATGGTGTGATGATAATCAACTTCAAGATCTCCTTTTACCTTCAGTTCAAGGTCAAAAAAACCATGGACACAAAAAGCTGTTAGCATATGATCAAAAAAGGGAATGCCCGTTGAAATATCACTCTTGCCTGACCCATCTATATCTATGCAGATATCTATTTTTGTCTCTTTTGTTGTCCTGGAAACACTTGCTTGCCGATCCTTCATAAAATATCCTTGAATTCATGTTAATCAAGCTGATCAGTCCACACCATCTAAAAACCATTAGAACTCAATCCTTTAATATATACAAATCAAGGGTTTTTGTCAATTATTTTTTCAACCATTTTTATTAAAATTTGACAATTCAATGATTGCTGATTTTTCAGGGCGATCATGGAATACACCATATTGTGAACCAAATCCGGGATGCATCCCTCTGATAAAAAGGTAAAACACACCACCAAAATGGGTATTATAATCATAACCTTTTAATCTTGATTCAAGATATCTGTGAAAAGCAACAGTGTAAATATAATACTACAGAAAATAGTGATGCTCTGACATGGCATGCAGCATGGCGTCCTGTGAATAGCTCTCATAGGTTTTGCCAAGAAAATTTGACTTATAATCAACAATATACCATTTGTCTTTATGGTGTATCACAAGATCAATAAACCCTTTTATAAAACCCTTAAGAGAGTTGGTTGTAAGCTGGGAGAGTTTTTTTAAATAACCCGATATTTTAGACTTGAAATTGGATTGTTCAAAGGCTTTAATTATTGATGCAGTATTAAAAGAGTTTACAGGAAATATAAATTCCATCTCATTAAATCTTTGATCAGGCTTAATATCTCTTAAGCAGAATTGTCTCTTTTTTGTTACAAGTTTTGTTTCAAGCACCTCTTTTACAGATGCAGTTGCAGTGTTTAGCATACCAGAGTCTGAAAAACCAAATTGGTCAAATTTTGCTTTAACCTGATTGGCGATCTCTCTTGCATCACTGGTAAAATCAAGGGTTTCAAATATGGAATGGAAAAAATCTCCTGACCCTGCACCTTTAGGAAAATCAGACAGCGTTATCAAAGTCTCTTTTTTACTGATGTCCAGGCCTGCCTGATTTAAATGTTTTTGTTTTAAAAATGGTGTTGATTCGGAACTGCTGTGGATAATGGCTGAAAAACTTGACATTTTCCAGGAAGCTTGAATCCTTCGGGTAGTTAGTTTTGCAGATAAAGAGATTTTTTGCAGGGCAGCCTGATCCCTAAAAGGATTTATTGATTTATCAACATAGGGTTCAATTAAAATAGTTTGAGATGCCTTTGATTTAAGCTGTTCCAGATCATTGATCATGGCTTGATCATTTTGCCAGCCGTCTTTACAATCTGAATCATGCAGCAATAATCCAAGAGCTGAGGTCTCAATGGTATTAAATCCACCCCAAAAGACCCTGCACATGGCTGAAGCGCGTGTTAAGGAAACATATAACAGTCTTCGCTGTTCTGCTTTGTCCTCTTTTTCATAATAAATTGCTGAGGCTGCAACATCTTCTGATCCGGTTTTTGATCGCAAATCCAGAGTCAGTCCATGCTCTTTATCAGGATCATGGAAGAGAATATTTTCCGATGGAGATTTTCTCTGACCCTCCCAGAGATACGGCAGATAGACAATTGGATATTCAAGCCCTTTACTTTTATGTATTGTAACAATAGCTACAGATTTTTTATCTGTTTCAAGCCTTAGTTCATCAATGGACTCTTTTCTGGATTCTCCGGACAATTGCCTTGTATACCATTTTATCAGATAATATGCTGATAATTGCCTTTCTATATCTGTATTTGAAATCAATTCAACAAGGTGATAAAAATTGGTCATTCCTCTCTCATCAAGTCCGGGATTTGATTTTAAAAAAGCATCCTCATGATGAAACAGTGCCATGATCATGGGAGCAAACCCTTTTGAATCCCAGTTTTGCTTAAAAGCCATGAACCTCTCCTGCCACCGATATAATATCGCCTGATTTTCATTGAGTTCAATAATATCCTTTGATGTAAACCCAAATACAGATGTACACAAAGCAGCCCTGATATAATTTGAGTTGCCAGGATTATACACAGCCAGTAAAATATCGTGAAGATCCCTGGCCTGACTGGAATCAAAAACGGATCCGGTTTTGGACAAATATGAGGGAATACTGAAATCAGACAATGCTTTTTGTATCTGTTGAGCCTGTTTATTTGTTCTCACAAGAACAGCAATATCTTTTGGAGTGGTCTTTTTTGAACCTGATATTTGATTATTAGTCAACCTCTTATCAGACTCCAGTAAAGCCGCAATATCTCTCGCCAAAATATTGGGAATAATCTTAGATGCTGTCTCTTTGCTGACAAAACCTCTTTTATCCACCTCTAATTCATCTCTTTTTATAAAACAAAACTGCAACGGCGGGATATCTTTTTTACCCTCAATCAAAAAATTTCCTACTGTGTCTGGTGTTGAAACCTTTAAAAATTCAATCTGTTCAAACAGAAATGGATTGGGTCTGCCAGAGAAGATTTCATTGATTCCTTTAACAAGCCAAGGTGCAGATCTATAGTTTTTTTTCAGTGTAAAACTTTGATCGCACTCTTTTGATGCCTTTAAATAGGCAAAGATATCGCCTCCTCTGAAAGCATATATGGCCTGCTTGGGATCACCTATCATAAAAAACGGGGTGTTGCCTGTAAAAGAGAAAAATTTAGAAAAAATTTCATACTGTCTTGGGTCAGTATCCTGGAATTCATCAATCAAACAGGCTTTATAAGTCTGTCTCACAGCCTTTTGAAGATTAAATGAATCCTTGTTTTCAAAAACAGCAGCAAGATCATTTACAAGATCATCAAAAAAGCAGATGCCTTGAACTTTTTTAACCTTTTCAAGCTCTTTTTTGAAAAAGGTTAAAAATTTAATTTTAAGGCTGATCAGATTATTCTCAAACACATCATAAAAACCCAGCAGTTTTTCACACAATTCAAAAAATTCATGTTCAGGAAGCACTGCTCCCTGTTCTGTATATTGTGCCAGCCTTGTTTGAGTAAACTTAAACAGAGTATCTCCCTTTTCTGACATTTTTAAAAGGGTGTTTTCTTTTTTTACTTCAAGTTTTTTCCAGGATGCTTCAAGCCAGGCTGGAATATTTTTTTTTGAATAACTTCTTTTATTAATTCCATTGTGGTTCAAGAGAAGCTCTATTATCTCTCCTGATCTTGTCACAAGAATATCATGAATTTTCTTTAAGACCTGCCTGTATTCATCAAAAATATTTTCAAAATCTGCACATAGAGGTATTGTCACAAGATCACTTCTTGATACAGCCTTGCCAAAAGAGGAGATAAAGCTTTGTGGAGTAACCTGCCGTTGGTTTAAATAGGATAAAAACAGTGTGTCCTGATTGTTCACATGGGTCATGAAAAAATCATGGCTTACCTGATTTAAAAACAGGGATCTGTCCGGCACAAGTTCAATATCAAAATAGGAGTGACTTTCAAATGCATGCTCCTTTAAAACCTTCATGCAGAAAGAGTGAATAGTCATGATGGACGATTGATCAAAGCAGTTCAGCGCATGACTGAACCTTTGACAAATCAAAGCTGTCTTGATCTCCTGGCTCTCCTGGCGCAGAAATTGAATTAAATCATCTTCATCCCTGCAAGCTTTATCCAGAAGGCTGTTGAGTGTGTCAAAAAGACGTGTTCTGACTCTCAGTTTCAGTTCTGCTGCTGCAGCTTCTGTAAAAGTGACCACAAGGATTGATTCCACAGGATACCCAAGAGCAATCAGTCTGCAAAAAAGCGTTGTAATGGTATATGTTTTTCCTGTCCCTGCGCTGGCTTCAATAAGGGTTATTTTTTCAAGATCAATATTAAAGGGATCTAAGGGTTTCATGATATAATTTTCATATTTTCAAGCATTGGTTTATATACCATAATGCTATTTTGAACAAAACCTGAAGCAAGAAGAGCATCAACACTTTCAAAGGGATCACTGTTTTCAACACATAACGATATATAGCGGTTATCTTTTTCCCCTTTCCGGTTATATCCGCCATACCAGCTGTTTTTAACCTTAAAACTGTTCATTGCCTTAAAAACAGTATCTCTATCAAGGTTAAACCTGCTTTTTGATAAAATCTGAACCAGCTGCCAGGAAGTTTCACAGGCAAGATAGAAGAGCTGATCTCCTCCTTTTGTATAAATCTGAACCAGGTTTTTGAAATATTGCAATGCATCTGATTCCAAAGAGGGAAACATATAATTTAACAAATCTTTTTTTCCTGCTGGATCCCTGCCAATAACAAATGTCTCTTTTGGATAATCATCAGGAGCAGCTAAATTTAAAAACAGATGCCTTAACCAGGCAGTAAAAAGCCTTGACCCGTTCAATTTTCCATAGCTCAAACAGTATGCACCATCCTCTTTGATACCAGACAAATTTTCTGAAACCATAATTTTATTTATATTTACCTCGACTGCAATTGCAGGCAACTGTTTTTTTGATGCAATACTCCTTGCTGCTTCAATAACAGGAGAGGCAAAGGCAGATATATTTTCATATTCAAGTCTGCCTTTTTGCCCTAAAGGAAGAGTGCCCATGGCTTTTAAAACTGGATAATAATCCTTTTCTCCTGGCTCTTCTGGCAATCTTAAATTCTGCTCAACAAGAAAACTTCCCATGTTGTATTGACCCAGCCCGGAGAGGGTAAAAGCTTCCCTATCCATGGTTTGGTCTTCCATGTCTGGTATTTTTATGTCCAATCCCTCTTTCATATACCATTGAACAGGGTTTTTGAAAAAATAAATTAGATCTGA
>CAXMTQ010000058.1:0-12078 GCA_964196205.1 uncultured Desulfobacula sp. | reverse complement strand
TGTTTGTTCAACTTGGGAAAATAAACAATGAACACTTTGCTCTGCTTGAGAATTCAGGGCTTTACTGGCATCTCGTGGATTTAATCTGGATATTTATTTTTCCCCTTTTTTACCTTGTGATTTAGGAGAAGACCCATGACTGATAAACATACTGCCCATATTTTTGAATATAAATCTCTGTTTTATGTTCTCATGGCTTTGCTGGTATTGACCGGCATCACCATAGGGGTATCCTTTGTTGATCTTGGGAGCCTGAATGTATGGATAGCCCTTGTTATTGCATCCATAAAAGGATCCCTGGTGCTAATATTTTTTATGCATATGAAATATGAGGGACGGGTACTTGTATTGTCATTTATGGGTACAATATTCTTTCTGGCGATCATGATCAGTTTTACATTCTGGGATGTTGCCTTCAGGTGAGGAGAGATGAATAATATTATTAATCCAGTTGATCTGGTTGACAGATCTTTCTATTTTATAATCGGGTTTTCCTTTATTTTTTTATTTGCTATCACCCTTGTTATGATATGGTTTGTTATCAGATACCGCAGAAGCAAAAACCCTGTACCTTCTGATATCAGAGGGAATCTACTGCTGGAAACTGCCTGGATTATAATACCCACTATCATTGCCCTTACCATGTTTGCCTCGGGATGGAAATCTTATACAGGTTTGAGAAATGTACCTGAAGGTGCTCTGGAGATAGAAGTAATTGGTCAGTCTTTTTCCTGGATATTTTACTATCCCAATGAGAAAGAGACAGAAAATGAGATAGTGGTGCCGGTGAACACACCAATAAAATTAAATATCACTTCCGAGGATGTTATCCACTCTCTTTTTATCCCTGCCTTCAGGGTAAAGGTGGATGCAGTGAACGGGATAAAAACCTATGTCTGGTTCCTGCCAGAGAAAAAAGGGGAATATTTTTTCCAGTGCTCGGAATTCTGTGGTTCCGGCCATTCTGATATGACAGGTGTTGTGAGGGTGGTTTCCCAGGAAGAGTATGATGAATGGATTAAAAAAGAAGATGACTGGTAACAGACCCACAATTTCACAGGTTTTTCTTCCAAATTTGCAGTTTCCGGTCGGGCACTACTTGGAAATGCTCAAACTGCACTTATGCCTTTATATCGGTTTTTCAGCTGTTTTTGGACATGTGATGGCCAGCCAAAGTTTTTCTCTGGATTCTCTTCTCTTTGGATTATTTGTATTTATCCTGGCATGTGGCTCTGCTGTTTTAAACAATATCCAGGACAGAGAATATGATTCTTTTTTTCTTAGAACAAACTGTAGAAGCCTGCCTCAAAAAAGAGTTCCGCTTATCCATGCAAAAATCATTGCCATTCTCATGGTTGGCCTTGGCCTTTCTGGATTGCTGCTTGCTCAAACACTCTTTCCGTTCTTTTTTGGAATATTGGCCATAATCTTCTATAATGGAGTTTATACGCCTTTAAAAAAAAGATCTCTGATGGCTATTGTTCCAGGAAGTCTGGTGGGCATACTTGCTCCTCTGATTGGATGGAGTGCAGCAGGAGAAATAATAACTGATCCCAATATACTAATAATATTGTCTATTTTTGGCCTGTGGCAAATACCGCACTTTTTTATAGTTGTCTTAAAAACAAGAGAATATAAACCCGGCAATTATAAATCAAACAGTTTCCCCTGTTTTACAAAAATTTTTTCTAAAAATGAAATTATCCTGCAAGCCCTTATCTGGACAAATCTTTACAGCCTTGCCGTATTACGGTTTCTAATAAATGGATCCATACAAAATCAAATATTATCAATAATCTGTGGTTTGAATATTGTTGGGCTCACTCTTTTTATTCCAGCAATACTGTATAAAAAACAAAACTATTCATTTGCTTTTATCGCAATCAATCTCTCCATGTTTTTTTTTATGGGAGCAGGTATTTGGGACAAGTTTATTTTTGAATAAGCTTTTCAAGAGCCTCAAAAGACTGAGCTCCCACAAGCCTGTTGTTCCCATAAATAAAAGTGGGAACCGCAGTCACACCTCTGGTACTTGAAAGCTTCCAGTCTGAGTCCACAGCATTTGAGAATTCCCGTTTTTTAATAATTTTTCTCCCTTTTACAGGATCCAGCCCTGAACTTTCAATCAGATCAATCAGTACATCTTTCAGTCCAATATTTAATCCTTGAACAAAATATGCTTTAAAGACGTTCATATGAAACTTGTGGCCAAGACCTTCAGTTTCCGCCCAGAGACCGACTTCCTGAGCAAGACGACTGTTATAAGTCATGGTTCTGTCACCAAAGCCAAGCCCGAATTTTGCTGCTGTTGTTTTTAACTGATTCACAATTTTATTTACATCAACTGGAACCCCTTTTTTGTTAAACATCTCTTCTAAAGTCTGACCCTGTTCAGGTGTATCAGGATGGAGGGGAAAAGCTCTCCATTTAACATGAATACTATACTCTTTTTCTAATTTTTCAATACTCCCGGTAATGAAGTAACACCAGGGTCATACATAGTCTGAAAATATTTCAAGCCCAAAAGGTTTTGACATTCTGTTTTTAACTCCCATTACAATTTTATAATTTTTATCTTCCTGAAATTATATTGCTTTTTTAGCATAAAATCAAATTATTATCTGTTTTCTGATATAAGTCAATCTTTAAACCTCAAGCAATTTAATTAACTATTAAGACCACTTTCTTCCTGGATAAATTTGAGCCATGTTTCATATTCATTGCTGAATTGATGTTTTTAATTCTTTATTTATGTAATACTCTTTTGGTTAGTCTCAATTTTTATAAAAATCTTACACTTTTTTCTGTTTTTAGTTTCTCATCCAGACAGATTTGATAATTTGACAAAGAATAAATAAGAACATATAATTAAGAGTTATTATTTAAACATAAACTTAAATTTCAGGAAGGTAATTATGACACAAAATATAATTGAACTTGAAGATGATTCTTTTGAGCAGAAGGTTCTTAAATCAGAAAAACCTGTGATGGTGGATTTCTGGGCCCCCTGGTGCGGCCCTTGTAAAGCCATTACTCCTACTGTGGAAGCTCTTGAAAAAGAATATGGTGACAAAATGACATTTGCAAAGGTAAATGTTGATGATAACCCTGTCACTCCCAGTAAATACGGTGTACAGGCAATTCCAACACTGATCTTTTTTAAAGACGGCGAAATAGCTGAACAGATTACTGGAATGGTTGCCAAGGAAAAGCTTGAAGAAACCATTAAATCAGTCTTGTAAGGAGAGTGTATCATGGCGGAAACTGACTATGATCTTGTCATAATTGGCGGAGGTCCTGCCGGTCTGACAGCAGGAATCTATGCTGCCAGGGCAAGGATGAATGTACTTTTGCTGGAAAAAACAGTACCAGGCGGCCAGATTCTGGTGACAGACTGGATTGAGAACTATTCCGGATTTCCGGAAGGTATTTCAGGGTTTGATCTTGCTGAAAAAATGAAAACCCAGGCTGAAGAGCTGGGATTGAAGATTGAAACTGCAGAAGTCCATTCTCTCAATCTTGCCGGGAAAGTAAAGGAAATCATTCTTAAAGACAGAAGCATTACAAGCAAAAGCCTTATTATTGCGTCCGGCGCATCCCCGAGAAACCTCGGTATTGGAGAAGATAAATTCATAGGAAAAGGTATTTCTTTTTGTGCCACTTGCGATGCACCTTTTTTCAAGGATAAAACAGTTGTTGCTATTGGCGGGGGAGACACAGCAGTCCAGGAAGCCGTATTCCTGACAAAATTTGCCAAAAAAGTCTATCTGGTTCACAGGAGAGATCAATTAAGAGCCGAAAAAATACTCCAGGAAAGAGCCTTTGAAAATGATAAAATTGAGATCATCTGGGACAGTATTGCAACAGGTGTGGAAGGTTTTTTTGGTGTGGAGAGTGTTAAAATAAAAAATGTAAAAACCAATGAAGAGAAAACCTTAAAAGCTGACGGATGTTTTATATGGGTTGGAATTTTACCCAATACCTCTTTTTTAAATGAATCCCTTAAAACAGATGAGACAGGTTTTATTCAAGCTGATAAAAACATGCAGACATCGGTTCCAGGTGTGTTTGCCGTCGGAGATGTAAGAGACACTCCTTTAAGGCAGATATCTACTGCAGTTGGAGATGGTGCCATGGCTACTGTATCTGCAGAACACTTTATTGAAAATCTATAATTATGAAAAAACTCTTACTGTTTGTCACAACTCTTTTTTTATTGACCGGATGCTCCCTGTTTGAATCTTCCAATGAAATGGAAAAAAATGTTGACGAGCTTGTTTATGATGGATCTTCAGCATTTGCAGCCGGAGACTATAAAGATGCTGTCAAAGCCTATACAGATTTAAAGGATTGGTATCCGTTCAGCAAGTATGCCATTCTGGCCGAACTTAAAATTGCTGACTCCCATTTTCATCTTGAAGAGTATGATGAAGCGATCCTGGGCTATGAAGAGTTTGAAAAACTGCATCCAAAAAATGAAGCCATTCCCTATGTGATATACCAGACCGGACTTTGCTGGTTTAAACAGCTGGATACAGTCGACCGGGACAGCTCTCCTGCGAGAAACAGTATGACCCAGTTCAACAGATTAATAAGCCAGTTCCCTGAGAATGAGTATTCAAAAAAGGCTGAAAAAAATATTAAAGCGTGTGTGGAAAACCTGTCTGGACATGAACTTTATGTTGCCAATTTTTATATGAAAACAAAAAAATATAAAGCTGCATTAAAAAGATATGAGTATCTTGTTGAACATTACCCAGGCTCCAAGGAGAGCAAGGAAGCTTTAAATAAAATCTCCAAGTGCCGAACTCTTGCCAATAAAAAATAAAATTTTCTTTACTTTCATCTGTTTTTAATATATACATTTAAGGTTTTTATTTTGTTAAAAGACAATTACAGGAGAATATAATATGTCAAAAAAGTGTGCTATCTGCGGGAAAAAATCAATGGTTGGCAATAATGTCAGTCATGCTCATAATTTAAACAAAAGAAGATTCAACCCTAATCTTCAAAGAGTTCGTGCTGTTGTTAAAAAAGGTTGCGTTAGAAAAATCAATGTCTGTACAAGTTGCATAAAAGCCGGAAAAGTTGTTAAAGCGGCATAGCTCAAGTTAATTTTTACTCTTAATCTTGAGTTTTTATTTTAATAAAGAAATCTATCTTTAATTCAAAATTAAAAATCATTCAATTTGTATGATACGCTTTACATTAATAACTTTTTTTACTTTCCTGATATCTGACATAATTTTGTGAAGCTGGGCTGAACATTCCACCAGGAATGTAAAATAAAACAGACCCAGACCACTGTCGCTGGTTTCACTTTTTGCATTTAAAATATTAGATTTATATTTACTGATAACTGAAGCTATATCTGCAAGAAGGCCGAATCTGTCATCTGTTTCAACCTTGATACTGGCAGGATAAGATTCTGAAAAACTGCCACTCCATTCAACTTCAATCTGACGCTCTTTGCTCATTTTCATGACGTTGAGACAGCCCTTACGGTGAATGGTTACGCCCTGACCCTGGGTAATATAACCAGTGATAGATTCCCCCGGCAGAGGGTTGCAGCATTTTGAAAATTTAACAAGGATATCATCAAGCCCTTTTACGATAATCCCTGTGCTCTCTTTTTTCTTACGCCTGCCAACTGCTTTTTTAAGAATGCTCTCCTCTTTTGCATCTTCCTGTTTTTCAAATTCAGGCAGGGCTTTATTCAACACCTGCAAAGGAGTAAGTTTTCCAAACCCGACATGGGCTATGAGATCATCTATACTTTTAAAACCAAAAGTCTCGGCTACTTTTTTAATTTGGCCTGATTTAATGAGAGTATTAAAATTCTGGTTTTTCTTTTTAAAAGTTTTTTCACACATTTCCCTGCCCAGAGAATAACTTCTCTCTCTTTCCCTGGCATTGATCCAGGCGCGGATTTTGTTCCTTGCCTTTACGGTTTTGACAAAGTTGAGCCAGTCAGGGCTTGGGGTATGATTTTTGGTAGTAATAATCTCTACTGTATCACCAGTGTTAAGTTTATGGGTAAGCTGCACTATTTTCCCATTTACCTTTGCTCCTGTGCACTGGGCTCCAACTTCAGTGTGTATCATATAAGCAAAATCTACAGGTGTAGCTTTTTTTGGCAGGGTCCTTATCTCTCCCTGGGGTGTGAATACATATATTTCATCGGGATATAAATCAATTCGAACATTTTCAAGAAATTCATCTGGATCATTATAACTTTCCTGATTTTCCACAAGCTTGCTGATCCATGCAAATAGCTCACCTGTAGTCTCATCAGACTTAGTACCCTCCTTATAGCTCCAGTGAGCTGCAATTCCAGATTCTGCAATTCTATCCATATCATGGGTTCTGATCTGAATTTCAACCCGCTCTCCTTTTGGCCCCATCACTGTTGTATGAATGGATCGATACATATTGGGCTTGGGATTACCAATATAATCCTTGATTTTATAATAAATCGGCTTCCATGTGGAGTGGGAGTGTATGGCACCCATGGCTGCATAACACTGGGGTATTGTATCAAGAATAATTCTAAAGGCTATGATGTCATAAACTTCCTCAAAGTCCAGATTCTGAGAAATCATCTTCTGATAAATGCTGTAAGGCTGCTTATATCTTCCCTTTATTTCACACTTCAGGTCCATCTCCTCCATTTTTTCATAAAGTGCTGCCTTTACCTCTTTAATATGATTCTCTTTTTCATCCTTTGCTTTATTGACAAGAGCATCAATACGTTCATAATCCTCTCTTAAAGTATAATAAAAAGCAATTTCTTCCAGCTCATATTTTATCCAGAATATTCCAAGACGGGCAGCTATGGGAGCATAAATATCCAAAGTCTCCTGGGCAATAGCTGCCTGTTTTTCAGGCTTGCCATGATATTTAAGAGTCCTCATATTATGGATTCTATCAGCAAGTTTGATCAGCACCACACGGATATCATCTGCCATTGCAAGGATCATTTTTCTCAGGCTTTCTGCCTGATAGGCGATTTTAGTTGAAAACGATAAACCAGAAAGTTTTGTGACGCCTGAGACAATATGAGCCACACCCGGGCCAAACATATCTTCTATATCTTCTCTTGTTGCAGCGGTATCTTCAATGACATCATGCAAAAGGGCTGCTGCAATACTTTCAACATCAAGACGCATATCTGCCAGAATATTGGCAACTTCCAGGGGATGGGACAAATAGGGTTCGCCGGAAAGCCGCACCTGGCCTTCATGAGCTTTTGCCGAATAAATATATGCCCTGTCTATAATATCAGGATCTCCTCCTGGATTATAGTCATATATTTTATCAAGTATGTCAGTAATTCTGATCATTATTAATTAGTTCCTGATCCAACACCAGTGTTTGATCGAAAAATTGCCCATATGTGAGGCGCTAAAAATTTTAAAACCGGAGTGTACTTTAGTACATGAGGATTTTAAAATTTTGCAGCAACGAAGCAGATGGGTGAATTTTCGTTCAAACGCTAATATGCCTTGGCAAAAAGCACCCTTCTTGAACTGGAATTATCACAGCATATACATCTGCCCTGCTCTGTAGGACTGTCAAATGGAACACACCGGATGGTTACGGATAGATCGTTTTTTATTTTTTGTTCACACTCTTGTGATCCGCACCAGTGTGCCATGGCAAATGCACCATTATTAAACCCTTTTGCCTTTTTATATAATTTATAAAATTGTTTTTTATCATCAATTTCAAAAGTGTTCTCTTTTCTATGATTCACAGCCCGGTTAAAATAATTATCCTGGATACTGTCCAGTATATCAACAATTTGATCTATAAATTCTTCCCTGTTCATGGATTGTTTTTTGTTTGACGGCTCATCCCTTCTGGCCATATAAACAGAGTTTTGTGCAATATCCCGCGGTCCAAGCTCAATGCGGACAGGAATACCTTTTTTGACCCATTCCCATCCCCTGGCTCCACCAATATCTCTATCATCAATTTCAATGAGAAGTTTTCTGCCATGAAATTGTTTGTCTTCCAGTGCATCTTTAAGGCTCATTGCACTCTCCAGAACAGCCCGGCTCTCTTCACCTTTCTTAAAAATCGGCAGGATAACAATATGGGCAGGAGCCACTTTGGGCGGCACCACAAGACCATCATCATCGGAATGCACCATGATCATCCCACCGATCATACGGGTGGAAGTTCCCCATGATGTAGTCCAGGCATAGGCCTCCTGGCCCTCTTCATTTTGAAATTTAATATCAGAGCCTCTGGCAAAATTCTGTCCCAGAAAATGTGATGTTCCTGCCTGCAGTGCTCTTTTATCCTGCATCATGGATTCAATACAGAGAGTATCTTCAGCTCCCGGGAATCTTTCTGAAGCAGTTTTTCTACCCCTGATTACCGGCATGGCAAGATACTCTTCAACAAACTTTGTATAGACATCCAGCATGAGCATGGTTCTCTCTTTTGCTTCAGACTCTTTTGCATGGGCAGTATGGCCTTCCTGCCATAAGAATTCACTGGTTCTTAAAAACATGCGGGTGCGCATTTCCCACCTGACCACATTTGCCCACTGATTTAAAAGAATGGGAAGATCCCTGTAACTTGATGTCCATCTGGACATGGATTCACCTATAATTGTTTCAGATGTAGGGCGTACAATTAAGGGCTCAGCAAGTTTTCCTGCAGGGACAAGGCGGCCTTTATCATCCTTTTCAAGCTTGTGATGGGTGACAACAGCACACTCTTTGGCAAAACCATCTACATGCTCAGCCTCTTTTTCAAGATAACTTAAAGGAATAAACAGAGGGAAATAGGCATTTTTTACACCGGTTTCCTTAAACATTGAATCCATCTGGTTCATGATATTTTCCCACAGAGCATACCCCCATGGTTTTATCACCATACATCCCCTTACAGGAGAGTTCTCAGCCATATCCGAGGCCTTAACAACCTCAAGATACCAGGCTGGATAATCCTGTTCCCGGGTTGGTGTGATTGCTGTTTTATTTTTTTTTGCCATTAATTTTCTCCATTTTTTCAATTTCAATATTTTCAATTTCCATTAACAGTTGCTCCACAAGTTTATCCTGATCAATTTTTCGAATTACTTTTCCTTTTTTAAACAAAATACCCTTACCATCCCCTCCTGCAATACCAATATCTGCCTCTTTTGCCTCCCCGGGTCCATTTACAACACAACCCATAATGGCAACTTTAATCTTTGATGAGTGGTCAAGTAAAGCTTTTTCTGTATCCCTGGCTATTTTAAAAAGATCAATCCTGCATCTGCCGCATGTGGGGCATGAAATAAGTTCAGGTCCCCGGCTTCTGATTCCAAGTGCCCGTAATATTTCATAACCTGTTCTTATCTCCTCGACAGGGTCCCTTGTCAAAGAGACACGCATTGTATCTCCAAGCCCTTCTGCCAGAAGCATACCAATGCCAATGGCAGATTTTGTAATACCAGCATAAAGCCCACCTGCTTCTGTTATCCCGACATGGAACGGAACATCAGTTTGTGGTGCCAGAAGCCTGTAGGCCTTGACAGTGCGCTCCACATCCGAAGCTTTCAAGGATACTTTTATATCATGGAAATCCAGATCTTCAAGAATTTTAATATTGGTCAATGCACTCTCCACCATGGCTTGAGCAGTAGTTCCAAGGCGTTTTTCAATATTTTTCTCAAGAGACCCTGCATTTACACCTACTCTTATGGAAATTTTATGCTCTTTTGCACAATCCACCACAGCCCTGATCTTTTTATTCCCCCCTATATTGCCGGGATTTATTCTTAAAGCATTAACACCGGCTTTGGCAGATGCAATTGCAAGCCTGTAATCAAAATGGATATCTGCTATTATTGGAATAGTAATACCCTGCTTGATTTTTTCAATGGCAAGGGCTGCCTCCATATCCGGCACCGCCACACGGATAATCTCACACCCTGCCTTTTCAAGGGCAAGTATCTGCTTTACTGTGGCTTGAACATCCTGTGTCCGGGTATTAGTCATTGACTGGACTGATACAGGTGATTTTGAACCAATCTTTACACTCCCCACACTGATTTGACGTGTTTTCCGTCTTTCTTTAACCAGGGACATTATACAATTTTCCTATTTATTAAAGGCAGAACGACAGGCTGTTACACAACACCAATTTCTCCAATTTCTTCGTTGGAAAAATAAATTTGATCCTCGGAATACTGCATGTATGCCTGTGGTCAAATTTATTTTCCGCCTTGAACTTGGAAAAATTATCTGTTCTGTAACAACCTGTCACTTTCATATCTAAATTAATCATTTTCAATAAAATTACTGATAATTTTCAAACCATCCAGAGTCAGTGAATGTTCTGTTCTTTCAATGGTTTTGGAAGCTCCTGCAATTAGCGTGGCAAGACCGCCTGTGGCAAGAACTTTTGGTACTGTACTCATCTCCTTTGTTATTCTTTCCACCATACCGTCCACCATGGCAGCATTCCCATGAATAATTCCGGATTTGATACTTTCAATAGTATCTTTTCCAATGACTCTGCCCGGTGCTTTGAATATTTCCACCCTGGGAAGTTTGGATGCCCTTTGAAAAAGAGCTTCGGCAGAAATCATGACACCTGGTGCAATGGCACCTCCAAGATATTCCCCCTCTTTTGAAATAACATCAAAGGTTGTGGCTGTACCAAAATCAATAATGATCAGGGAAGTTTTGTATTGCCTGTATGCAGCAATTGCATTCACAATCCGGTCAGCTCCCACTTCATTGGGGTTATCATAGAGAATGGGCATCAGTTTTTTTACAGAGCCAGAATTTATCCAGACAGGAGTTAAATTCAGATATTTTTCACAAAACCTGTTTAAAATTGGGGCTGCTGAAGGGACAACCGAGGAGATAATAGTTTTTTTTATTTTTTTGCGATCAAGGTGTTTATCTGCAAAAAGCGAGTTGGCAAGGACATTGAATTCATCAGCTGTGGTATCCCGGATTGTCCGAATTCGCCAGTCATATTCAAGGATATCACCATCATAAACACCTATAACTGTATTAGTATTTCCTACATCAATCACAAGAAGCATAAAATTTTCTCCTCTACTTTATTTTTACGGTAAAAACCTGTGGATCAGCATTTGTCATTATCAAATCCACAGGGATATTAATATATGCATGGCGGGCATACACCCCGGGTTTTAAACCTTTCATATCAATAAATGAATAGATTTGATCCATAATTTCTTTATTGCCCAATGTATCAAAAGGGCCTTTAACAATAATAGTGATCTGAGAAGGTTCAATATTTGCCAGATAAGGACAATTGAGTACCTGAATGGGAATATCTTCTATTGTCTTTGAAACAATTTGCTGGTGAATTGGAACACTTACCAGGATAATATTCTCTGATAAGGCAACAGTGGTTGGATCATCAAGATTTAAAGGCACCCGTTTTTTAAAACTTTCCCTGGCATTTGTCAGATCAACAGGCATTGTCTTTACATCCTTTATGGAGTTAATCAGAGTAGCTGCACCGGTTAATTGTACACGTGATGGCTTAACAGCGGGCGCTAAGGCAATATATCCTTTGGCAGGTTTTCCTTTATATGGTATGGTCACTTTAAAAGTTTTTGTTATTTTGTTTTCAAGTTGAACACTCAAATAAGAGGGTTTAATGCTCAATATTTTCACACCACTCCCCATGGGAATTCGGTTTTTCTCCACAGGGATTAAATATGCACCAGGTTCAATGGAATCAGAGGCGCCTGCCGGGTCCAATTCAAGATCAGTGTATAAATCCGCAGAATAGTTGAGATTCTGTTTGTTGATAAATTCCATCAGCTTTGGATTAACCTGAATTTTGATTTCTATCTTCTCTGTATGGAACCCGGTTAAAATCATGTTGTCAGGTATATTTGAAAAAATAACAGGAAGCAGCAGATCTGTTTCAACAGGCTCTGATGAACAACCTGAAAAACAGAAGAGAGAAACAAGGATTAAAAAAAGCTTAATCTGAGATTTTTGCATAATGCTCAATTTTGTTTTAGTGCAAGGAAGATAAAAATTATAACCGGAGGAATACATTGAGTATTTTGAGGATTATCATTTT
>CAXMTQ010000057.1:0-12238 GCA_964196205.1 uncultured Desulfobacula sp. | reverse complement strand
CATGCGTGAGGTAATGGAGCTGATGAGCAGAACTCATATTGGCTGTGACCAGGAATATAAAAACCTGACAAAGCAGATAACACGTACTGCGCTGGCTGATGGTTGGGGAGGTTCAATGATAGCAACAGAACTTTCTGATGTTATGTTTGGAACACCTTCACCGACTCTGGCAGATGTTAATATGGGTGTCTTAAAAGAGGATCATGTCAACATAATTGTTCATGGACATGAGCCTGCAATGTTTGAGGGTATGCTTGCTGCTGTTAATGACAAGTTTTTTATTGATGAGGCGAAGGCCAAGGGTGCCGAGGGAATAAATCTTGTAGGCATGTGCTGCTCGGGTGCTGAAATGATGTCCAGGCACGGTGTTTCCCATGCAGGCAGTTTTGGATCAACTGAAGCTGTTATCGTTACAGGGGCAGTTGATGCAATGGTTGTGGATATCCAGTGCATTAAGCAGGGTCTGGCATCTGTTGCAAAGTGCTATGATACCCATTTGATTACAACAAATCCAAGATGTCATATTGAAGGTGCAACTCATATTGAGTTTAATGAGGTTGAGCCTAGTAAATGTACCGATGATATCCTGACAAAGGCAATCTCGCGTTTCAGCACACGATCAATGCCCATAGAAATTCCTCAAAAAACCCAGAAAGGAGTTCAGGGGTTCACCCATGAATACATAGAATATATGTTGGGTGGTACTTTCAGGGGAAGTTATTCACCACTTAATGATAATATTATTAATGGAAGAATTAGAGGAGTTGCAGGTGTTGTAGGGTGCACAAATCCCAAAGTAAAACAGGATTCAATCCATATAGAACTTGTAAAGGAATTAATTAAAAATGATGTTTTAGTCCTGCAGACAGGATGTTCACAGATTTCTCTATCCAAGGCAGGGCTACTTGTACCCGAGGCTGCTCCTTTGGCTGGCCCGGGTCTTGCTGAAGTATGTGAGACAGTCGGAATGCCTCCTGTGTTGGGCTTAGGATCTTGTGTGGATAACACAAGAATTTTGATTGCCGCCTCTGCAATGGTAAAAGCAGGAGGTCTGGGAAATAGTCTTGCTGATCTTCCTGTTGCAGGATGTGCTCCAGAGTGGATGAGTGAAAAAGCTCTTGCAATTGGTCAGTATTTTGTGGCATCAGGTGTATTTACAGTCTTTGGAATTGGTTTTCCAATTGTAAAGGGTACAAAGTATCACGATTTTCTGTTTAATGAGATGGAAAATCTTGGTTATGGGAAATGGGGTACAGGAACTGATCCCCATGAAATTGCACAGATGATGATAGCCCACATTGATAAAAAGAGAAAACAGCTTGGTATTGACAAGGCAAGAAAGAGGACTCTGGTTGATATGTCAGATAGAAGACAGCTTACTGCTTGAATAATGCTGCCAAGGCACCAAGAGATTGTTATATATTTTTTGGTGCCCTGATATTTTAAGCAACCATGGTTAAAATATCAAGAATAGCACATTGCTATGATGGAATGGATTGGTTTTTTAAAGAAATATAATAAAAGCCCGGGTAAAACCCGGGCTTTTATTATCAAGTTAAGTTAAATAAATATGTTTTAGGTTGAAATACAGGTCCTTGCTTTCATTCCACTCTCTTTCGCAGCTTTTCCATTAGACTCTCTTTTTCAAGGGAACAGCATTTTATTGTTTTTTCACTGATTATTCTTTTCATTTGCCCACCCCTCTACTCTTTTTTCACATATATTTTATATTATCTTTTAGCTGAGCTATCTGCAAGCCTAAGCCTAAACACTTATTTTCATCAATACATTCATTTACATCCACAGGCTCAATAAATGTTTTCAATTTTTTATTCTCTTTGTTCATATTGACTGTCCAGGCCTTATTAGCCCCATCAAAACTTACATTTATATCAACACCGCATTCTCCCACATCAGAGGAGATGGATCGGATTTTTTCACATATCTGGTTTGAATTATACATGAGATTTCCCCCTTTTTTTAGAAAATAAATAGTTATAAAATATGGGATTTAACCATCCATAACTATTAAATAAAAAATAAGGCTTTCTTATTGTAAGTCAAATTAAATTGTTAATCTCTCATTGACTTAATATAAATAACTGGCATATTATTCCTCTGTTCAAGAGAAATAGATATCAAAGGAGAATCAGATAAACTTACAGGCATAGCAACTCTATGGCAATACGGATTATGCTTATAAAATTTTTCAAAGTATTAAAAAACAGAGAGGGGGAAACATGGATAAACTTTCATACAGAGCATTGATTGTTGACGAAACCAAAAAAAACAGATTCTCAAGACAGATCAAAGAGGCATTTATTAAGGACCTGCCGGATAATGACGTTCTCATCCGGGTTCACTACTCTTCTCTGAATTATAAAGATGCCCTGTCAGCCACTGGAAATCGTGGTGTAACAAAAGAATACCCGCATACCCCGGGGATTGATGCTGCAGGAATTGTTGAAGAGAGCCGTGTTGATACCATAAAAAAGGGGGAGAAGGTTATTGTTACAAGCTATGACCTTGGTATGAACACAAAAGGCGGGTTTGGACAATACATATGTGTACCAGCAAACTGGGTAGTTGAGCTGCCACAAGGGTTGAACTTAAAACAGAGCATGATATTTGGAACAGCTGGATTTACAGCAGGCATGTCCATTTTCAAACTGACCCGAACTATTAAACCTGAGCATGGAGGTATCCTTGTCACAGGTGCCACAGGCGGCGTAGGAAGTCTTGCTGTTGCAATTTTATCCCACCTCGGATACAGCGTGACAGCGGTCTCCGGAAAAACAGATACTACTTTTTTGAAAAAGCTGGGGGTCAATGACATAATTACTAGGGATGATTTTCTTAAAAATACAGCCCCGCCCATTTTAAAACCTCAATGGGCTGGTGCTGTTGACACTGTGGGGGGACAGATCCTGGCCACGGCCATTAAATCAACAAAGCCGAATGGCATTGTAACATGCTGCGGTAATGTCGCTTCTCCTGATCTTCCCATCAATGTATTCCCTTTTATCTTAAGGGGTGTTTCTCTTTTAGGAATAGATTCACAGAATTGCCCCATGGAATTCCGGTTAAAAATCTGGGAAAAACTCGCAACTGATTGGAAATTCAGCCTTCTTGAAAGCATTTACAATGAGATTTCCTTAGATAAATTAAATAATAAAATTGACCACATTTTAAAAGGAGAACTGAAAGGCCGCACTCTGATAAATTTAGATTAAATTAAATTTTTTCAGATGAATTTGAAAAAAATCATCAATGCGATAAATGCGGGGAGGAGATAGATTTCACTTCGTGTACGTATGATGCAGGTTAGTAAGACTGGGATTATCAATCCATAACATCCTGGTTTTTAACACTTGAGCCTATCATTATTGATTCAAATGAGTTAAAAACCAGGATATCTTTTACATGGACACTCTTCACTACTTTTTTATTTCATAGGCTGTGGATCACAGAGAGCATCTTCTTTAACAGCTCCTCTTCCGCAACCACCACAAAAATACTCAAATTTTGCGACCTCTGGTTTGCAAAGATGTTTTTTCTTTTTAGCTTGTTGACCGCAGCTTCCACAGCTAAATAGTTTTCCTGCATCTGTAGGATCACATAAATGTCCGCCCTCAGATGATATTTTTCCACATGATTTACAAGTATAAGTAGTCATATTTCCCTCCTAAAGGTAAAAAAAGTAAAAACCGAGAACCTTTATCAATAAAAATCTTTATGAATAAATATACAATCTAAATTGCGAAAGTCAATTTTATTTTCTGTATCAATAATATTTACATTACCAGAAAAAGAATTATTTTAGATTATAAATCAGGCAGTTTAGTTGCAAAAATCCTGAAGACAACAAGGAGTAGAAAAGATGTATAATAAAAGCCAACTATGCGAAAATAAAATTTATATACTACTTCAAGACAACATAAAACAGATGAAATATCCATAGAGGGAATAAAAGCCATGAAATCAAAAATAACATGCACAAGGTGTAATGGAAGAAAAATCATTGAGGGAAACTGTGAATGCAATATGGAGTGGCGCAGCAGTGGAGATGGTGACTATTGGGACGACTGTAAATGCGACCCTGACCTGGAATGTCCTGATTGCAAAGGAACCGGTTTTATTGAATAAAATAAACCCTGCAGTGAATTGAAATGACAGATTACCACACCAGTGGTAAAGTGAGGTTGATACATGATGTATCCCATGGGATATCCTGATGTGATAAAATCTATAAAATTTGACAATAGCTTTGTCCGGGAACTGCCGGAAGATCCTGAAACGACAAATACACGGCGACAGGTTTTGAGTTCCTGTTATTCCAGGGTAAATCCAACAATTGTCTCTTCTCCTAAGCTGGTTGCTTATTCGCGGGAAGTTGCAGCTCTCCTGGATTTTTCTAAAGAGTTTTGTGAATCAGACCATTTTGTCCAGGTGTTTGCAGGCAATCTGATAATGCCTGGCATGGATACATATGCCACCTGTTATGGCGGGCACCAGTTCGGAAACTGGGCGGGTCAGCTCGGGGATGGAAGGGCCATCAATCTTGGAGATATTGTAAATCAACAATCAAAACGCTGGGGGTTACAGCTTAAAGGAGCAGGCCCGACACCTTATTCCAGAACAGCAGACGGGCTTGCCGTTCTGCGGTCCTCCATACGGGAATTTTTATGCAGCGAAGCCATGTTTCATCTTGGGATTCCAACTACCCGCGCTTTAAGCCTTATTTTAACAGGAGAAATGGTTGAGCGGGACATGTTTTATGATGGCCACCCCAGGCTGGAACCCGGTGCCATTGTCTGCAGGGTAGCTTCCTCATTTACAAGGTTCGGCAATTTTGAAATTTTTACCTCCCGTGGTGAAATAAGTGTATTGAAACAACTGGTTGATTACACTATTCGCAAAGACTTTCCCCACCTGGGCAAACCTTCACCCGAGGTTTATATAAAATGGTTTAAGGAGATTTGCAGGGCAACTGCTGATATGATTATTCACTGGATGCGGGTGGGATTTGTTCATGGAGTGATGAATACGGATAACATGTCTATTTTAGGCCTGACTATTGATTACGGGCCATACGGCTGGTTAGAAGATTATAACCCCGCATGGACTCCCAATACGACTGATGCAGGGACAAGAAGGTATTGTTTTAAAAACCAGCCACAGATTGCCCAGTGGAATCTTGCAAAACTTGCAATTGCAATCTACCCGCTTATCGAAAAAGTGAAACCCTTGCAGGCAGCTGTAGAACGTTTTGAACACCACTATCAAAGCGGATGGCAGGCCATGATGGCAAAAAAACTGGGTCTGATTGCCTATAATACGGTAACAGATGAGAGCTTGATCAAAGAACTCCTCGAAATTCTGGCATTGGTGGAAACTGATATGACCATTTTTTTTAGAAGGCTTGCCTTACTTGATATATCAGGTTTGGCGGATAATTTTGAAATACAAGCTTTAATGACACCTTTAATGGATGCTTATTATATTCCTGATCAGATTACCAGCGGGTATAAAAAACGCATTTATAGCTGGCTTGAAGGGTATACCCAGCGCCTCAAAAAGGACAATTTACCTGCAAAAAAAAGACGTGAGAAAATGGATGCTGCCAACCCCAAATATGTGCTTAGAAATTATCTTGCTCAGCAATCTATTGATAAAGCTGAGCAGGGTGATTTTTCAATGATCCATGAATTGCTCGAAGTAATGCGTCATCCCTATGATGAGCAGCAGGACAAAAAAATATTTGCAGAAAAACGCCCGGACTGGGCTCGTAGCAAACCCGGCTGCTCTATGCTGTCCTGCAGCTCATGATGGAGCAACTCTATTTTTTTTAAAAAAAAAGCCCGGGATAATAATCTTAACCTGGACTTTGGAATCTTCATGCTTTTTATTTATTTGCAATGACAAAGAAATGATTTATCTTTAGACATATGTTTTAAAAATTAGGAGGCACCATGGAATTTGAAAGAATAGAAATGGTTGTAGTTGCAAGTCACGGTGACAAAGGATAAGTAAATATGAAACATATTCTCATCACAGGTGCTTCAGGATTTATTGGAAAAAAACTAGCCAGGCTTTTTTTAAAAAAAAGATATAAGGTAACTGGTATTGGAACATCTCTAAAACATCCATTTTCCATGGAATTTGAAAATTTCGACTGGATCAGCGCTGATACTACAATTGAAGGTGATTGGCAAAATTGCGTTGCAGTTTCAGATATCATAATTAATCTGACTGGCCGGAATATTTTCCGTTACTGGACAAAAAAATACAAAAAAGGTATTTATGACTCTCGCATCTTAACAACACGAAATATCATCAATGCTCTTGCAGATAATGGAAAGACCCAAAAACTTTTAACTGCTTCTGCTGTGGGAATATATGGAGACTGCAAAGAAGAGTTGTTAACTGAAGACAAACTGCCGGGACATGATTTTCTGGCTGAGGTATGTCAGGAGTGGGAAAAAGAGGGATTAAAAGCCAAAAAAAAGGGTGTCCAAGTTGCTGTAATGAGATTCGGTGTTGTCCTTGGCAATGGAGGAGGGGCATTGTCTTTAATGACCCCTCTATTTAAATTTTTTGCAGGTGGTCCACTTGGAAAAGGTCAACACTGGTTTCCATGGATACATATTGAAGATCTTGAAAGGGCAGTTGAATTCATCATTGAAAACAATGACATTGACGGCATATTCAATTTTACAGGACCAGAGCCTGTACAACAAAAACAATTTGCCATAGCATTGGGGAAAGCACTTCACAGGCCATCGTTCATGCCGGCACCATCCTTTATAGTAAAAGCAATAATGGGTGAACTTGGTAGTTCTCTTTTGCAAAGCCAAAAAGCAATTCCTAAAAACCTTACAGATTCAGGATATCATTTTAAATTTTCAGATGTGAAATCAGCACTTCAAGATATTTTCAGGGGAAGAGACCTTTGATTAAAAGTTTAGGAATGGCTCATTGCAATGTGTCGATTTTTCATTTATAATTAAATTTTCATAAACTACAATAAAGTATATATTATGAATAATATTATAAATTTTAAGGAGATTTAGTATGGAAAAATATGTATGCGACCTTTGTGGATATGTTTATGACCCTGCCCAGGGCGACCCGGACAACAGTGTTGATCCAGGAACAAGTTTTGATGACCTTCCAGACGACTGGGAATGCCCTATCTGCGGTGCAGGAAAAGAAGATTTTTCAAAAGAAGAGTAAATAAAATTATATTCAGGGGGAAAAATGACACAATTACAAGGAACACAAACCCAAAAAAATTTATTAGCCGCTTTTGCAGGGGAATCACAGGCGCGCAACCGATATACCTACTTTGCTTCACAGGCAAAAAAAGAGGGATATATCCAGATTCAATCTATTTTTGAAGAGACTGCAAACCATGAAAAAGAGCATGCTAAACGACTGTTCAAGTATCTGGAGTCAGGCGAAGAGGTAGAGATTACAGCAGGTTTTCCAGCCGGCACTATTGGAGCAACAGTTGACAATCTCAAAGCTTCTGCTGCTGGTGAACACTATGAAAATACATCCATGTATCCTGAGTTTGCAGCCACGGCAAAAGAAGAGGGATTCAATGATATTGCAACAACCTTTGCATACATTGCTGGAGAGGAGCTTTACCATGAGCAGAGATATCTTGCCCTTGTAGAGAATATTGAAAAAGATCGCGTATTTAAAAGAGAGATGAATGTAAAATGGCGATGCAGGAACTGTGGATATAACCATGAAGGGAATGAACCCCCTGATATATGTCCGGCCTGTGACCACCCAAAGGCTCATTTTGAATTAAATCCTGAAAATTATTAAATCCTGCGGGTGCACCTGAAACAACTTTTTATACTGATGCTGCCAAGGTAACAGCAAGAGAATATTGTAACCTTCATGGCCTTTGGGAATACTAACGGAACAATATTTAATACAAACTTGTTTCCACCGTATAAAAGGATAACTCTTATGAAAACAGAAGAAGCAATTATCGCCCGAAGATCTGTCAAACATTATGACCCTGCCCATCAAATGACCGATGATGAGATTAACAAACTCCTGTCTTTAGCGATACTGTCTCCCACTGCCTTCAACATTCAAAACTGGCGTTTTGTTATTGTATCTGATCCAGAGTTAAGAAAACAAATCAGAAAAGTAGCCTGGGATCAATCACAAGTAACAGATACATCCTTGTTCATTGTGCTGTGTGCAGACTTGAAGTCATGGGAGCAGCCCGACCGGTATTGGACTGATGCACCCAAAGAAGTTCAGGACTTTATGATTCCTGCCATTGATGATTACTATCGCGGCAAAGAGCAGGTTCAAAGAGATGAAGCAATGAGATCCTGTGGTATCGCAGCTCAAACCTTAATACTGGCTGCAAAATCCATGGGGTATGATTCATGCCCCATGGATGGTTTTGATTTTGGTAAAGTTGCAGAACTGATTAAGCTTCCGGATGATCATGTTATTGCCATGTTTGTGGCAATTGGCAAAGGAATTAAAGAAGCATGGCCCCGGCCCGGACAATTAACCCTGGATGAGGTTGTTATTAAAGATTCATTTGGATAAAAAAAATATCACCTCGGTTTGGACAGGGGTGTGCTGGAAAGTCACCATATTTTTATTATTATTACACAATATATTTGGCCGATAAATTATAAGGAAATCCTATGATTCCAAAGATAAAAAAGATACTTTATGCAACTGATCTTTCCGAAAATGCCAGGTATGCCTTTGGCTATGCTGCTGACCTTGCGCAGCGCTACGATACTATGATAACAATTGTGTACGTAATAGAAAATATAAATCATGTGATGGAAATCCAGATAAAAGATATGATGGGACAAGAGAAATGGGACAGGCTTCAATCGGAAAAACTGGATTACATAACCCAAAAAATCAAAGCAAGACTGGAAGACTTTTGCAGGGAAATGGATTCCCAAATTGATTCCTGCCGTCTTCTGATTGAAGATATCAGGATAACAAAAGGAAATCCCACAGAAGTAATTCTTAACACTGCAAAAGATATCCATGCGGATATGATTGTTATGGGAAGTTACGGACACAACATACTGCAAGACGCCTTCATCGGCGGGACAGCCAGACGGGTAGTCAAAAAAAGTGAAACACCTGTGCTTGTAGTCAGACTTCCAAAAATATAATTACCATCCATTGGGATTGATAAGATTGATGCAGACAGCAGAAAAGGCATTGAAACTCTTTAAATTTTATTAAACACACTTCCCCTGTAATAAGCCAGTTCCTGTGCCATTTTCATATATGGTTTCATTATCTCTTTTCGCTCATCCAAAGATAGTTTCTGGTCTGTTTTCCCGGCTCCTGCAAGTTCTGATACTTCATTTACAGAACTGCATCCCACAATGGCCAGTGTAATTTCATGGGAAAGAGCAAACCTCACCAACAGTGCTGCTGTGATTCCCATTTCTCTTGAAACATAATGTTTTCCACCCAGTACTTTCATTCCTATGATAGCTATTCCCTTTTTGTGCGCCGCCTCAAGGGTCTGGGTCATAAATCCGCCTATAATTTCCTCCACAGGGTTTACCGGCATCAAAACTGAATCCACAGGCCATTGTTCAATGGCACGGGTTAAAATTTGAGGGTCATGATGACCTGTAACGCCAATATGTTTTACCAGTCCTTTTTCCCTGGCTTCAATAAAACCTTCCAGGGCTCCCCCTTTTTTTCCAATAATATGCAGGTCTTTTTCATCGCGCACATCATGGATCTGCCAAAGATCAAGGTAGGTTGTGTTCAACCGTTCCAATGTCTGAGTCAAATCATCAAGTGCTCCCTGCTTACTTCTCCGGGCTGATTTACTGGTATGAAAAATCTTCTTCCGCGTTTCAGGATTTTGTTTCCAAAATTCACCATAATAAAGCTCACTGTCCATATAAACCCTTGCAGAATCATAATAGGTGATCCCATGGCCCACAGCGGCCTTAATCAATTTCTGTGCCTGATATTTCTTCCCGGTTGTTCTGAGAACACCCTCTCCGCCCAATCCAACAACAGTAATATTTTTATCAGTTTGCTGAAACAGTGAGGACGAAATTGTTCTGATTTGAGAGACCAATTCGTTTGTCATAATTTTTCTCCTTTATACTTTACCCCTTTTTATAATATCATTATGCTGAATTCAATCTTTAAAATAGTTTGGTAAATTTAAGTTTGTCAAAAAAAAGTTAATGATTATTTTATAAATATATCCGATTCTGGATGAGAATATCAGCTTCGGAATAGACTATAAATAAAAAACACATTTTTCCGGGAGGTTATCATGGAAAAAAAATCTGAAATAAAAGAGATGAGCTGTTCAATTAAATGCAACAACAAATATTCTGAATGCATTGATAAAGGTGAACACGAATCGGTTTGTAATATGCAACGAGCCCAATGCAATTGTTCTTGTAAATAATAAACCGGTCGTATTGTCTTTGTCAAAATCAACATAAGGTTGTTTGTTTTGAGAGCAACATTACATTGCTTTTTGATGAAGAGGAATAAAAACCCTTCTGATCATACATTCCAACAAGAATTAAAAAAACCTTGTTTTAAAGGAGATAAATATCATGGAAAAATCAAATCATAAAAAAAAAAGATTAGCTGCTGAGCTCTGTTCCTGCGTTGATGACAAAAATTCCACACTGCATCTTGAATTTACAATACCTGGAGTAAAGAAAGAAAATATTAATCTTAAACTGAATGATGACAGTTTCAGCCTGCGGGCTGAAAAGAGTGATGTCGAATATGTATCTACAGGTTCTTTTTGCTGCCCAGTAGAGATCAAAAGTAGTAAAGCCAATTATGAAAATGGGCTTCTTCTTATCAATGTTCCTTTGAAGGATCCTTGGAAAGATGCATACAATGTAAAAATTCATTAGACATGGATTCTATTAACACACTCAAAAAGTGTGATTAAAATCAAACTTGTTATAAATTAGAAAACAGGCCAAACTTTTAATGTTTTGGTCTGTTTTTTAATTCGCGTCATAGGAAAATCTTTTATCGGTTGCAGTGCTTTAACAAAAAAATATATAATAAAATATAACAACATTTGAAATCACTATCATTGCCATGGGGCTTGCCATGGATGCTTCAGCAGTATCTCTTACAGCTGCTGAGGTAAGAGATACCGAGGATTGGACTGGGCTGAGTTTTAACATACCAGTTACCACCCAAAAACAGGGCCTCGTCCTAAGCTGTTATAGACAGAATGCTCACTTTTTTAAAAATGGACATTTTTTAATGCAAATCATGCAACCCTCATCCCCTAAACAAGTCTGGATATCGAGTATTTGATCTCTTGTTTCAGGATGATTCTCGAATTTACAATATGTCAATGATTGTTTCACACATTTATCAATACAAATTCGACAATCGTCACATTGATTTTGTATTGGTGTATCAGGGATCAAGGGCATATTCGTAAGTATTCCGATAAGTCTGTGGATAGGACCATAGTCGGGAGATATTATTAACAAGGATCGACCTTGCCATCCAAGACCAGCCTGTTTTGCAAGGACTTTCAATGATAATAAACCCATGCGATTATCAGGATCATATTCATCTTCCGGGTGTATGACCAGATACTGATGTTTCCTTTTTTCAAGATATTCCATCACATCGTAAGCTATTTTTTCAAGATAGAGACCAGTTTCATTGCCAGAAGCTCGCTGATTAAGTTTCCTGTACTGCGCCCCAAGAACAATTGCAAACGGATACCGCTTAAATAAATCGGCAAGATTTATATCCAAGCCGACCTGCATACATTTTAATTCAAAAAGAGAAGCAATTCCTACAAGATCAATTCCAATTTCATGTATAAATGATTTCAGCTTTTGTGTAGACTGGAAAATATTCTTTGTGGTTTTAATTTTGATCTTATCCTTTCAAATAAACTCTTAAATTATTTCTGAAAAAATTCAACTTCCAATATATATGAAACCCCACGACCACATGAATCAAGATCCCATTAAATTTTATTGGAGAATAACCAGATTTTTCAAATAAATATTCCAAAAAAAATCATCGGTTTATATTCAATATTCCGATGATCAGATATTTATATGGATATTATTTTGTTTTAATAAATGTACCGTCCTGATATTCCTGAAATGCAATAGTTAATTCCTCCTGGGTGTTCATGACAATTGGACCTCTCCAGGCCACTGGTTCCTTTAAAGGTTTGCCAGTG
>CAXMTQ010000056.1:0-12247 GCA_964196205.1 uncultured Desulfobacula sp. | reverse complement strand
CCAATGGTTTCATATCTTGATATTTAAGAGGGCTCTTACCAATTTGTATAGGGGTGATTAATCAAGTTTGAATTAAAATACCTAAGATCACCTGTTACTTCTTCACCAACCCATTCAGGTATTTCAAATTTCTGATCTTCTGATTCAAGTTCCACTTCAGCAACAATTAATCCTCGGTTTTCTCCGAAAAATTCATCAATTTCCCAGACAAGCCCTTTATAATCAACCTTGTAACGGTTTTTTTCTATAACAGGTTTTTCAGCAAGGTCATCCAGCATAATATTGCATTCATCTTTTGGGATTTCATATTCAAATTCAAGGCGCGTTGCTCCATCTGCAGCGCCTTTGATTGTGAGAAAGCCTTTTTCATTAATTGTTCTAACACGAACAGTTCGTTCCATGGCAGAATTCAAATATCCCTGACGATAATATACACCTTCTGCAAGATCACGCCAGACATCATTTTTAAGGAGAAATTTTCTCTCTATTTCTATACCCATAATTTATATAATTGATTTAATTAAAGTGTTCATTTCATTGAAACTTATTTTTTCCACCTTTGCTTTGCCAATCTTTTCAAGGAAAACATAAAAAAGATTGCTGCCCTGTTTTTTTTTATCTTTTGCAGCAGCATTGATAATATCATCTGCATTATATTCAAGACTTGTTGGAAGATTAAGATATGTTAAAAGATCAATAATCTGCTCAACATCTTTGCTGGTTATCAGACCTTTTTTTTGCGAAAACCTTGCTGCGGCAACCATGCCTATGGAGACAGCACTGCCATGTCCTCTCCTGCCAAGCTTTTCAATGGCATGGCCAATGGTGTGCCCAAAATTAAGTTTTCGTCTTTCCCCTGATTCTTTTTCATCTCCCTGCACTATTTCTGACTTGATTTTTACAGAATCAGAAACAAGTTTAAAAATTGTATCATAATCAAGTTTAAGTGCTTTTCCGGAGTTTTGTTCAATAAACTCAAACAGATTTTCATCAAAAATGAGTGCATGCTTTACAATCTCGGCAAGTCCGTTTGAGATCTGATTCTCCGGCAGAGTATTTAAAAGGTCGATATCACAGATTACAAATTCAGGCTGATTAAAAACTCCAACCATATTTTTATAAGAGTCCAGGTTAACACCGTTTTTCCCGCCAACACTTGCATCAACCTGGGATAACAGTGAGGTGGACACAAAACCAAAGTTCACACCCCGTAAAAAAACAGAAGCTGCAAACCCTGCAATATCACATACAATACCACCGCCTACTCCCACAATAAAACTTGAACGATCACAGGAGTAGTGAATAAGCTCTTTTAAAATGGTTTCAACAGTTGCAAGGGTTTTAATTTTTTCTCCGGTTCCAATGGTTATGACGGGTACATCTGGAAAATCTTTTTGATAACAGTGTTTAATATTCTCATCGGTTATTATGACAACCTGGGTGGCAGGCAGGTATTGTTCAAGATTTTTAAGCTTTTCTCCCACATAAATGGATGAAAACCCTGAGCTGTGTTGTATGGAAAAAGTTTTTATCAATTTGAGGTTTCCATCAATTTTATCTTGTCAGCTTCCAGCAATTGAATGGATGGAATGAATTTTTCCCATAAGAGCTGTAAACTGGTCCGGATACAAAGACTGCAGACCATCGCTAAGTGCTTTTTCCGGGTTATTATGAACTTCTATCATTAAACCATCAGCATTTACAGCAGCTGCTGCATAGGCAAGTGATATGATCTGATCCCTTACTCCGGCTGCATGGCTTGGATCTGCAATAACAGGAAGATGGCTCTCTTTTTTCGCAGCAGTAATAACAGAAAGATCCAATGTGTTTCTGCTGTGTCTTACAAAGGTTCTTATGCCCCGCTCACAAAGGATTATGTTCTTATTGCCTTCCTGCATAATATATTCAGCAGCCATAAGCCACTCTTCTAACGTTGCTGACATACCTCTTTTTAAAAGTATAGGTTTTTTTGATCTTCCTGCACGTCTTAAAAGAGCAAAGTTCTGCATATTTCTGGTGCCTATCTGAACAAGATCAGCATACTCTTCAACAAGGTCAAAGTTCTCAACATCCAATACTTCCGTTGCAATGGGCAGATCAGTCTCTTTTCTGACTTTTCCCAATAAGTGAAGACCCTGTTTGCCAAGGCCCTGGAAAGAGTAGGGTGATGTCCTTGGCTTAAAAGCACCACCTCGAAATATCTGTGCGCCTGCTTTTTTAACAGATTGTGCAATAGATAGAACCTGGTTCTCAGTTTCAACAGCACATGGACCGGCAATAACAGGAAATTTTCCATTGCCAAAAACTGCGTCACCAACTTTAATTATTGTATTTTCTGATTTATATTCCCGACTGACAAATTTTACTAATGACATAAATTTCCTCCGCTTCAGGCTTTGTATCAGTATTAGAGCTTTAGAGCAACATAAAAACCAGGATATTTGTACATAAAAAATAAAATAAAATAAAATTATTTATTGCTTTTCACAGGAGTGCAGGATAAAGTTTGGCGCTAAAGTTTATTGAAATTATATTGAATATTAATTGTTTTTTATATAAGGTTTAACGATGGAATATATACAATTAAAAAATGAGGCTCCGGGTGCAGTAGAAGCGCTTGCAGGCGGGATAGCTCACGATTTTAATAATCTTCTGTCTGCTATTAAAGGCAGAGCATCTTTGATGCTCAACAGTATAAAACCATCTGATCCACTGTATAGACATATATTGGAAATTATCAGTTGTATTGACCAGGGCTCTGATATCACAAACCAACTGCTTGGCTTTGCCAAAGTTGATGAATACTATACAAGCTTAACCGATATAAATAACCTGGTACGAAAAGCCGTGGAAAACCTTGATCTTAAAGAAAAAAATATTGTGCTTGATGTTGAACTTGATTCAAAACCTCTGATTGTTGAAGCAGACCCTGATAAAATCAACCAGGTTTTGAGGACAATTATTCATAACGCCATACAGGCAATGCCCAGGGAAGGAAAGCTCTCTGTTGTCACGGAATACGCAGCTATTTTAAATGGAACTGCTGATGCTTATGGCCTGAACACAGGTTTTTTTGTAAAAATAACAATAACAGATTCCGGCATTGGAATGGACAATGATGTATTAAAGAACATTTTTATCCCTTTTTATTCTGCTGATCATAAAACTCATCCTGAAAAAAAGGGTCTGGGACTGACTTTTGCCAGGGAGATTGTTCAAAACCACAGCGGTATCATTGATGTGTGGAGTTCGCCAGATAAAGGGTCTTCCTTCTCTGTTATCCTGCCACTAAAAGAGACACCAAACAGTATTGATATCTCAACAGAGGCTGAAAAACTGGTTCATGGAAATGAATCAGTGCTTCTCGTTGATGATGAGCAAAGAGTTCTCACCGTTGGAGAAGAGATATGCAGAACACTTGGATATAATGTAACGACAGTGGCTTCTGGCAAAGAAGCATTGAAAATATATAAGGCCAAACAAGAGAGTATTAATCTTGTTATCCTTGACATGATAATGCCTGAAATGAATGGACTTGAGACTTTTGTGGAACTAAAAAAATTAAACCCTGATATCAAGGTGCTGCTGTCGACAGGGTACTCCATTGATGCAAAAGCCCAGGAAATGCTTCAAAATGGTTGCAAAGGGTATATTCTTAAACCATATAATGTAATTGATTTTTCCCATAAACTAAGAGAAGTTTTAGCGTTGTAAGTTTGAGCTTTTACAAAAAATTATAATAATGATTAACTTTGATAATTCTGTACCTGTTAAATTAAAAGGGGTTGGTGATGGTTTCTGGATTACACTTGATCCTTTCCACTCTGAAGATGTCATAAAATCAGAAATCAACAAACTGTTTAAAAATTTAAAACATCTTGTCGCAAACTCAAGCGTGGTCATTGATGTAGGTGATGCCAAAGGCCATGATAACTTAATAAAAAATATAAAATCATACTTGAAAACTCAATTTGAAGTCGCAAAAGTATCCACACCTCCTGAAAAAAGATCAATTCCAACACAAAGGATCCGCCAGCGGGATCTTTCAAAGGGCTGGAATCATCATAAAAGTGATGTGCTGATGCTTAGGGGCAGGGTACGATCCGGCCAGAAAATTGAATCAAGAAAACATATTGTGATTACAGGAGATGTCAATCCGGGAGCTGAAATAAATGCTGGTGGAGATATCATTGTTCTTGGCAGGCTATCCGGCAAAGTTTATGCCGGATGCCCTGATAATGATGAAGCTATTATTTTTGCCCTTGAATTTAAACCCACCCAGGTTCAAATAGGTACGATTGCTGCAGCCGGCATGGAAGAAGAATTTATTGCAAAGCCAGAATATGCATCTGTTGAAGATGGTGGAATCATGGTGAAAGATTATATGAAGGCAAATCCTTTTCGAAAAATGCCCTGGCCTGAAGCAATATAAAAAAAATTTAATAATAGAGGTGAAAATTGGAAGGTAAAATAATTGTAATAACATCAGGAAAAGGCGGTGTTGGGAAAACAACAGCAACTTCCTCCATTGGTGCGGCCCTTGCTCTTGAGGGTAAAAGAGTGGCCATAGTTGATATGGATATTGGATTGAGGAATCTTGATGTTGTCATGGGGCTTGAAAATAGAATAGTGTTTAATATTGTTGACGTTGTCCATGGAAAATGCAAAATCAGCCAGGCTGCCATAAAAGATAGACGGATAGAAAACCTTTTCCTGATTCCTGCTTCACAAAGTGATAACAAAGATGTTTTAACAACTGCCGGCGTTGAACGGGTAGCAAAGCAGCTCAAAAAAGAATTTGATTATATTATCATGGATTCTCCAGCCGGAATTGAAAAAGGATTTGAAAATTCAGTTGTCGCAGCCGATGAAGCAATAGTAGTATGTACTCCTGATGTGTCTGCTGTAAGGGATGCAGATAGAGTAATAGGAATTTTATACTCAAAATCACTGAATCCAAAACTGCTTGTGAACAGGATTGAACCTGCACGGGTGGAAAGAGGCGAAATGCTCAGTCATGAAGATGTTCTTGAGGTTCTTTCCATTGATCTTGCCGGTCTTGTCCCCATGGATGAACATGTATTGATCTCTTCCAATACAGGCACTCCTCTTGTATTACAAAATGAATCAAAGGCAGGTCAGGCATTTAAACGTATTGCCAGAAGACTGAATGGTGAGGCAGATCTACCCGTAATAGCTCCAACACTTAAAACAAGTTTATGGGGTAAAATTGGAAAAACTTTTGGGCTGAAGAAATAAGGAGTATTAAATGTTAAGCAGGTTATTTAGAAAATTTACCAAGCAAAAAACCAGTAAAGATGCTGCCAAAAAAAGACTCCAGTTTTCCTTGATATATGACAAACTTGAGGTAAATGACACAACACTGACTAATCTTCAAAAAGATATTGTTGCAGTTATCTCAAATTACTTTGAAATTGATAACGAAAGTCTTGAACTTAAGGTTAGAAGAGATGATGATGTATCAGCCCTGGTTTTTAACACACCAATTCTTCAAGTAAAAAGGACAAGAGCATAATTTATTCCTAAATTTTATTGATTTGAAACTGTTAAAATTAATTAATCTGTTAATGTTGGGATTATATCTCTTCCCAATCAATTTTTCCCATGCAGATGAAGTGAGCACTATTCCTGCTGGGGAATTTTCCAAGGGAAAACTGAATGAATGGCTCCCTAAAAAATTTGTCAATGAGACTTCATACTCTTTGATAAAGGTTGGTAAAAATACAGTACTGAAGGCTGTCAGTCAAAACAGTGCTTCCGGACTGATCAAAAAAATCAGAGTTGATATTAAAGAATATCCTTTCTTGAACTGGAGCTGGAGAATTGAAAACCAGCTGACCGGTACCTTTGATGAAAAACAGAAACATGGGGATGATTATGCTGCCAGGATTTACATTGTGGTCTCCGGGGGCATTGCCTTCTGGAATACAATTGCACTAAATTATGTATGGTCCAAAAATTCTATAAAAGGGGAAACATGGCCCAGTGCATTTGCTACAGAAAATTCTGTAATGGTGGCACTGCGCTCTTCTGAAGCGCCGGTGTCAAAATGGCATTGGGAAAAACGAAATATCCGTAAAGATTTTAAAAAACTATTTGGCAGAGAAATCCGATTTACAGATGCAGTTGTTCTTATGAGTGATACAGACAATACCCACAAAGAGGTGACTGCATATTACGGTGACATATATTTTTCAAAGCAATAATTTCATGATCAGCAAATCTGAAAATATTTTTCTATAAATTTACAAAGAGGACACTCTCTTAACTTACAAATTCCCTTTTAAACCAATCTTTTCTGCTACTGGCCGCATTCCCAAAATTACCTGTGTGATCAGCTCTGAAAGCTCTATATCTAAAAATGCGGCACCTTTTTTAATAACCTCCCTGTCAACCCCAGCGGCAAACCTTTTATCCTTAAATTTCTTTTTTACAGATTTTGCCTTTATATCAAGAATACTTTTTGACGGCCTTACCAGGGCAGTGCTTGCCACAAGACCTGTAAGCTCATCAATGGCATAGAGTGTTTTTTCCAGATTGGTTTCAGGTTTCACATCTGTACATATTCCAAAACCATGACTGATGACCGCCCTTATATAGTCTTCAGGCCAGTTGTGTTCTTTGAACAATTCAACGCATTTGTGACAATGCTCTTCAGGGAACTGTTCATAATCAAGGTCATGCACCAATCCAATGACCCTCCATTTTTCTTCATCTTCATTAAAGCGTTGAGCGAAATGCCCCATAACTGATTCAACAGCAAGAGCATGGCGAATTAATCCCTCTTTTTTATTATATTTTTTTAATAACTTAAATGCATCATCTCTTGTGGGAATATAAGTTGACATGGCAACCCCCTGTAATTTTATTGTCTCTTTTTATCACTATCTGACTACTCCTCTATTCTCGATATCTTAATCCCAAGCTCCTGAAGCTGTGCTGTTGAAGTTTTTGACGGTGCTTCAGTTAAAGGACATGTGGCTTTTTGTGTTTTTGGAAATGCAATGACATTTCTGATGGAATCTTCCTGGCATATGAGCATGAGAAGTCTGTCCAGTCCAAAAGCTATCCCACCATGGGGTGGTGCGCCTGATTCCAATGCTTCGAGAAGGAATCCAAATTTTTCTTTGGCTTGATTTTCATTAATTCCAAGAGATTTTAAAACCTTTTCCTGAAGATTTGAATCATGGATACGGATACTACCACCGCCGATTTCGATTCCGTTCAACACCAGATCGTAGGCTCTTGATTTAACAGCAAGGGGATCTGTCTCTAATTTTTCAATATCTTCTTCCAAAGGTGCCGTAAAAGGATGATGCAAAGCCTGATAACGCTTTTCCGTCTCATCATAATCAAGCAGGGGGAAATGGGTTACCCAGGTAAATTCATAACTCTTTTCATCAATCAATTCAAGTCGTCTTGCAAGTTCATTTCTCAATTGCCCAAGGGCTTCGTTAGTTATTTTTGCCTTGTCTGCCACAAAGAAAATAATATCGCCCGGTTCCATATCAAGCCGCTCTTTTAAGGCTTGTTTTTCTTCATCAGTAAAAAATTTTGCTATGGGTGACTGCCATGATGCATCTTCCTTGATTTTGATCCATGCAAGACCCTTGGCTTTGTAAACTGCTGCAAAATCAGTCAAGTCATCAATCTGTTTTCTGGAAAAGCCGGCACACCCCTTTGCATTAATGGCTTTAACAAGACCACCATTTTTTACAACATTGGCAAAGACTTTAAAACCTGCATCTTTTACAATATCGGAAATGTTGCATAGTTCCAGACCAAAGCGCATATCAGGCCTGTCCAGACCAAATCTTGTCATAGCTTCTTCATAGGTAAGCCGGGCAAAAGGGGTAACAAGATCAATATCCAATACTTTTTTGAAAATCGCAGCAATCAGGCCTTCAGAAACTTCCATAATCTGTTCTTCATCAACAAAAGAGAGCTCCATATCAATCTGTGTAAACTCCGGCTGCCTGTCAGCTCTTAAATCTTCATCTCTGAAACATCTGACTACCTGATAATATTTGTCAAACCCTGATATCATTAATAATTGCTTGAAAAGCTGGGGAGACTGGGGCAATGCATAAAATTCTCCTTGATTGACACGTGAGGGAACAAGATAATCTCTTGCACCTTCCGGGGTGCTTTTGGTCAAAAAAGGTGTTTCAATATCAATAAACCCATTATCTTCAAGATAATTCCGTATGGCCATGGTGGCTTTATGTCTTTTCAGAATATTATTTTTAAGCTGAGGCCGCCTTAAATCCAGGTACCTGTACTGCAGGCGGATGGATTCAGAAGCTTCTATTCTGTCTTCAATCTGGAAAGCTGGCGTTTTTGCCTTGGAAAAAATATAGAGCTCCTCTACCATCACTTCAATGGCACCGGTTTCCATATTTTTATTTAACATATCAGCTGGTCTTGCAATCACTTTGCCTTTTACACCAAGGACATACTCATTTCTGATATCCCGGGCTTTTTCATGGGTATTTTTTGCAAACTCAGGATTAAAAACAATCTGGGTGATACCCTCCCTGTCCCTCAAATCGATAAAAATAACTCCGCCATGATCACGGCGATGCTGAACCCAGCCCATTAAAACAACATTTTGATCAATATCACAATCCCTTAACTGACAGCAATGATGTGTTCTTTTTAAATTTCCAAGTAAATCAGTCACGTAGCAAATCCTCTATATTTTATTTAATTATTTTAATCAGTTCCGGGATCAGGGCGTCAATATCAATGGAATCCTGATCTTTTGTATTCATATTTCTTAAAATAGCAGCATTCTGGTTGATTTCTGTCTCCCCTACAATCAACACATAACGTGCATTAAACTTATTTGCCCTTTTCATGAGGGCTTTAAGACTTTTTCCTCTATAATCTATTTCAGTTCTAATTCCAGCCTGATTCAGCTCGCAAGACCACAGATAGCCCTTCTTCATGGCAATATCGCCAAGGGATATAATAAACAGATCAAGACCATTATCTGATGGGCTCTGACCAATCTGCTCCATAACTTCAACAAGCCGGTCAAATCCAATTGCAAATCCAATTGCAGGAGTATCAGGACCTCCAAGCTCCTTTACAAGACCATCATACCTGCCGCCGCCTGCAACAGCACTCTGTGCACCAAGGGAAGTAGTTAAAATCTCCCATGCAGTCCTTGTGTAATAATCAAGGCCTCTTACCAGAGTTTTATCCACAATAAAATCAACACCCTGCTCTTCAAGAGTTGTTTTCACCAAATCAAAATGTTCAGAGCAATCATTACATAAATAATCCAGAGTTGCAGGAGCATCCTTAATAGCTTCCTGGCAATCCTGCCCCTTGCAGTCAAGAATTCTTAATGGATTTTTATCAATTCTTCTCAAACAGTTGTCACAAAGTTTATCTTTTTTTAATTCAAGGAATTCTAAAAGAGCCTTTTGAAAGGAAGGTCTGCATTTTGGGCAGCCAAGGGAATTAATATGGGCAAAAAGCCCGGTCAGACCAAGGCGTTTGAATAATTCATTTAAAAGGTAAATCAACTGGCTGTCAATAAGACCTGATTCAACTCCAAAAACTTCTGCATCAATTTGATAAAACTGACGATACCTGCCTTTCTGTGGTCTTTCCCGCCTGAACATGGGGCCTGTCATGAAAAATTTTCTCACAGGATCTGTGGCATACATTTTATGCTGGATATAAGATCTGACAATAGATGCTGTCGCTTCCGGCCGCAGGGTCAGTTTATCCCCTTTTCTGTCCGCAAAAGTGTACATCTCTTTTTCTACAATATCGGTTGCCTCTCCAATACTTCTTGCAAAAAGCTGTGTTTTTTCTAAAATCGGAATCCTGATTTCCTTAAATCCGAATGCTTCAAACAGATCTATTGCTTCTTTTTCTATCCTTTGCCATAAGGCAATATGTTCCGGCAGTATATCTCTAAACCCTCTAATGGTCTGCATGATTTTTTTTCTTTAAATTATAATTATTATCTACAAATTAACACAACCGATATATATACTTTAAAATCAGAGTTTTAGTCAATATGAAAAATATTTTTTTGGTAACAGGGGGACAAATTATTCCTGACTACAATAATAGTCCATTGCAATGGACAGGTTTTTTATTTATAATCAAATTCAGCGTGGTGTGACAGGTTAATATTATGAATAACAATTTGAAATTTAAGGAGATTTAGTATGGACAAGTATGTATGCGATCTTTGTGGATATGTTTATGACCCTGCTCAGGGCGATCCTGACAATGGTGTCGACCCCGGAACAAGTTTTGATGATCTTCCCGATGATTGGGAATGTCCTATCTGCGGTGCAGGTAAAGAAGACTTTTCAAAAGAGGAATAAATCAGCTTATAAATTCGTGCAGCAGACTTTTCCCGCTGCTGTACGAATCTCATGAGGAGAGAAAATGAATCCAGTAATTAAAGCAATCAATTTTCGTCATGCCTGCAAACAATTTGACCCTGAAAAAAAGATTGAAAAAGCTGCCATGGATTTAATCATGACAGCAGCACATCTGTCACCCTCATCATTCGGGCTTGAGGCATGGAAATTCATGGTCATAAGCTCTGGCGAAATAAAAAAGAAACTCAGACCTTTCTGCTGGGATCAGCCTCAAATTACCCAGTCAAGCCATGTGATAATCCTCATGGCAAAGCCAGACCTGACTGTTCCATCAAATGAATATGTCACAAAGAATTTTCAAAGACGGGGCCTATCAGACGAGGTCACAAAAGCATATATTGAAAAATATAAAAATCATATGGAAACTGAAGTTTATCCAAGAATGACTCCCTATGCATGGAGTTCTAAACAATGCTATATAGCACTTGCAAACATTATGACAACTGCTGCGTCAGAAGAGATTGATACCTGCCCCATGGAAGGTTTTGAAAAGGATGGAGTTGAAAAAATTCTCAATATAGATACAAATCTGTATGAGGTATCTGTAATTGTTGCATTGGGCTATAGAGCAAAAGAACAGCCTGAAAGGCGCAGACTCCCCTTTGACAATATTGTGGAATATATTGTTTAAAGCCGGGATATCGCTTTTTCGCCAAATTATTGTCTGATCTTTATGCAGTTGGCATGGGCAGTCAAGCCTTCAATTTCAGCGAGTTTTATCACATCACTGGCTTCTTTTTGAAAAGCTTTTTTGGAATAGTGAATCAAGCTGGTTTTTTTTATAAAATTTTCAACACTTAATGCTGAAGAAAATCTTGCAGTGCCTGCAGTTGGCAGGACGTGGTTAGGGCCTGCAATATAATCTCCCATGGGTTCAGGAGTATAAGGGCCTAAGAATAGAGCACCTGCATTCTCTATCTGGTCGATGTAGTCAAACGGTTCCTTAACTATCAGTTCAAGATGCTCAGGCGATAGACGGTTGGAGAGTTCAATTGCTGTCTTAATATCCGGTACCTTCATAACAGCACCAAAATTTTCAATGGCTTCTTTTGCTATATCTTTTCTTGAAAGCTTTTCAATCTGTTTTTCAAGGGCAGTTACCGTATTATCAGCAACACTTTGTGAGTCTGTAACAAGAATGGAAGAAGCCATGATATCATGCTCTGCCTGGGACAAAAGATCTGCAGCAAGAAAATTTGGGTCTGCATCTTTGTCTGCAATTATCAAAATTTCACTGGGACCTGCTATCATATCGATTCCAACACTTCCCGAGACAATTTTTTTGGCAAGGGTGACATAGATATTTCCCGGTCCTACAATAACATCCACTTTTGGAATTTGCTTTGTCCCGTAGGCAAGAGCTCCAATAGCCCAGGCGCTTCCAGCCTTGAAAACATTGTCAATTCCAATTTTTTGGGCTGCCACAAGAATATGGGGACTGACTTCGCCCTTTTCCATGGGCGGAGTCATAAGGCTAATGGATTTAACTCCAGCTGTTTTTGCGGGTATACCACCCATTAAAACCGATGAGACAAGAGGAGTTTTACCTCCCTTTGCTCCCGGCACATAAATCCCGGCAGCATTGACTGGCTTTACAAGCTGACCCACCATGACACCATTTCTTGGAGTATCAATCCATGAGTTTTCTTTCTGTTTTTCATGGAAAGATGTCACCTGGCTTACAGCGCGTTCAAGGGCTTTTAAAAAAGAGGCATCAACTTTGTTTATGGCATCGTTAAACTCTTTTTTTGTCACTTTTAATGAATTAATACCACCTCTTTGTGAACCCAATTTATTAGTATATTCAACAA
>CAXMTQ010000055.1:0-12449 GCA_964196205.1 uncultured Desulfobacula sp. | reverse complement strand
TGTACATTGGTTTTTGCCCCTTTGCCTTTGCCTCTTCTCTCATGACATTGACTTCATCAGGGGTGCAGGAGCAGTAATAGGCAGCACCTGATCCAAGCAGTTTTTCGATATATTCATTGTAGATATCATATCTTTCAGTCTGGAAATAAGGGCCTTTATCCCAGTCAATACCAAGCCATTCAAGAGATTCCAATATGGCATCCACAGATTCTTTTGTTGATCTTGCAGCATCTGTATCTTCAATTCTTAAAACAAATTTTCCTTTGGTTTTCCTTGCATAAAGCCAGTTGAAAAGTGCTGTTCTTACTCCGCCAATATGCAGATATCCTGTAGGGGAGGGGGGAAACCGTGTTATGATTGTGTCCATCTATTCTCCATATATATTAAATATTGTATAAAATCGAGCCCTTAAGTATCATAAAAAGAGTATCATAGCAAATAGTGAGTAAAACTTTAAATTTCTTGACACTTTAAATGAATTAAGGTAATTATCTATGTTTTATTATATCAGTTTATAATTTTAGAAATGTAAATAAAATAGTATAGCACAGGAGAGATAAATGGCAGTACCAAAGCAGAAAAACTCTAAAGCAAGAGGAAGAAAAAGAAGGACACATTACAAAACAGGTGCACCTACTGTAACTGTATGTCCTGAATGTCAGGAACCAAAATTGCCCCATACAGCTTGTTCTGAATGCGGCGCATATAAGGGAAGAAATATAAACGATCCTGCTGATGACGAAGAATAAATGATAGGAGGCATTCTGAATCATGACTGTTGAAACTAAAGTAAGAAAAGTGATTGCCCAGAAAATACCGGGTATTGACATTGAAGATATTATTCCAGAGGCATCTTTAATTGAAGATCTTGGGGCAGATTCCCTGACAATTGTGGAACTGGTCATGACAATGGAAGAAATTTTTGAAATTGAAATTGATGAAGATGATGCTGAAAAATTACTCACTGTTCAGGACGCCATTGATTTTATCAAATCTAAATTTTAAAGAGGGTCTAAATTTTAAAACAGGTAAATAAAATGGGTAAAGATAAATCCATTATTATCGGAAGTGACCACGCAGCCTTTGAACTAAAAGAGAAAATCAAAACATATCTTTTGAATAAAGGTTATAGTGTTGAGGATGCCGGTACTGCAAGTGAGGCATCAGTCAATTATGTGGATTATGGAAAAAAGGTTGCCAAAGCGGTTTCCACAGGAGAATTTTCCAAAGGTATTCTTCTTTGCGGTACTGGACTTGGCATGTCCATGACAGCCAATCGATTTGTCAATGTAAGGGCTGCCCGCTGTTCTGATGTCTTTTCTGTAAAGATGAGCAGACTTCATAATGATTCCAATATATTAGTCCTTGGCGGTCGTCTTGTGGGTGACATCCTTGCATATGAACTTGTTCAAACCTGGTTAGACACAGGCTTTGAAGGAGGTCGTCATCTTGAACGTATTCAAAGTATTGATGCTTAGTTTTACCGTGACAGGGTGCTTTAAAATAGGAAGTTTTGTTACTGCCTGATGAGAGGTGTTTGAATGGGGCATATTGATAATATAGATTCAAAAATTGCAGATATTATTCACTTGGAATCAGAGCGTCAGGAATCTGAATTAAACCTGATTGCTTCTGAAAATATTGCAAGCCCGGCTGTTATGGAAGTTCAAGGTTCAATATTGACCAATAAGTATGCAGAAGGGTATCCTGCAAAAAGATATTATGGCGGCTGCAGATATGTTGACCAGGCAGAAGAACTGGCCATTGAGCGCGCTAAAAAACTGTTCAGTGTTGAATATGCCAATGTACAGCCCCATTCCGGTTCTGGTGCGAATATGGCTGTCTATTTTGCACTGTTGAATCCCGGGGACAAAGTACTTGCCATGGATCTTTCCCATGGCGGGCATCTGACCCATGGTGCTCCGGTAAGTTTTTCAGGCAAACTCTATAATTTTATCCATTACGGCCTCTCTGCTCAAACACAAATGATTGATTTAAATCAGGTGGAAGAACTTGCAAAAAAACATAAGCCAAAATTAATTGTGGCAGGGGCAAGTGCCTACCCCAGGATTATTGATTTCAAAGGTTTTTCAAGAATTGCCAAATCTGTTGGTGCTGTTTTGATGGTGGACATGGCTCATATTGCCGGACTTGTTGCAGCAGGTGTCCATCCAAGTCCGGCAGGATATGCAGATGTTATAACGTCTACCACCCATAAAACTTTGCGGGGTCCCCGCGGCGGCTTGATTTTATCTTTGCAGAAGTTTGAAAAGGCTATCAGCAGCCAGATATTTCCCGGGATCCAGGGCGGCCCTTTAATGCATGTTATTGCTGCAAAGGCTGTTGCGTTTAAAGAGGCGCTTTCCAAATCTTTTGCAGATTATCAGAAACAAGTGGTTAAGAATGCTTCTGTTCTGGCCGGGATCATGATGGAAACAGGATATAATCTGGTTTCCGGTGGAACTGACAATCACCTGGTACTGGTAGACTTTACAGGGAAAAACATATCAGGCAAAGAAGCTGAAGAGAGGCTTGGGCAAGCCGGTATAATAGTAAATAAAAATACGGTTCCCAATGAAAAACGCGGTCCTTTTGTCACAAGCGGAATCAGGATCGGACTTCCACTTATCACATCAAGACTTATGAAAGAAGATGCAGGTAAAATTATTGCAGGCCTGATCTGTGATGTTCTTGATGATGAATCAAATATTGAAGCAACAGGTAAAAAAGTAAAAGATCTCTGCAATAAATATCCCATCTATACCGGGAAATAGACAATGAGCGGGCAACCCTTTAACAGACCTTCATGGCATGAATACTTTATGGGTATATGCGATCTTGTTGCCAGTCGTTCCACATGTACAAGAAGAAAAGTCGGAGCTGTTCTTGTTAAAGAAAAAAGAATTCTATGCTCAGGATATAATGGTGCTCCTTCAAAAGTTCCCCACTGCTTTGAGACAGGTTGTTTAAGGGACCAACTGAATGTGCCATCCGGAGAAAAACATGAATTGTGCCGTGGTGTTCATGCAGAGCAGAATGCCATTATCCAGGCAGCTTACCATGGTATTAAGGTAAAGAATTCTGTCCTTTACTGCACTAACCAGCCTTGCTCCATATGTGCCAAAATGATCATTAATGCCGGGATTAAAATTGTATATTATAGAGATGGATATGATGATCCTTTGAGCCTGGATATGTTTGATAAGGCCAAAGTGGAGCTTATCCAGCTTGGGACTTAAACGTTGAAAAGAGGTTGACATGAAATGCCCGTTTTGTGGAAAGCTGAATACAAGGGTTGTTGATTCACGCCCGGATAAAGCAGATTTTCAAGTCCGCCGCCGCAGAGAATGCAGGAAATGCTCAAAACGGTTTACAACACATGAAAAATTTGTCCAGGTTCCTATAATTATCATAAAAAAAGATGGCCGCAGAGAAGATTTTAACCGGGAAAAAGTTCTCAACGGGATTAAAAAAGCCTGTGAAAAAAGAGCAATCAGCATCAATCTGATTGAAGAGACCGTAGATACCATTGAGCGGGATCTACGGGAGACCAGTGAACGGGAAATCCCGGCAAAGCTTGTGGGTGAAAAAATTATTAAGGCATTAAAAGAGATCGATGATGTCGCATATGTCAGGTTTGCATCGGTTTACAGAGAATTTAAGGATGTGGATGATTTTATTAATGAACTTAAAGGTCTTGTCCATAGCCAGAGTGTTCCAAAATCTTCAAAATGAGAGATCATGAATACATGCAGGAGGCCTTGACTCTTGCCAAAACTGCAAAAGGCTTTACAAGTCCCAATCCTTGTGTCGGTGCAGTTGTTGTTAAAAACAACAAGATTGTCGGGAAAGGCTTTCATAAAGCAGCAGGCCTTGCCCATGCAGAAGTTGAAGCTTTAGATGATGCAGGTATAAAAGCCCGGGGTGCAACCTTGTATGTGACTCTGGAGCCATGCAACCATTTTGGAAAAACCCCGCCATGTACACAAAAAATAATCAATGCCGGGATAAAAAAAGTTGTAGTCGGCTGTAGTGATCCCAACCCTGATGTCTGCGGAGAGGGGCTTAAATATTTAAAGAGTAAAGGCCTTGAAGTTCTTTCAGGTGTTCTGGAAAACCAGGCACAAATTTTAATTGAAGATTTCATCTGGTATGTTCAAAATAAAACCCCCTTTGTAACCTTGAAATGCGCCTCTACCCTTGATGGGCAAATAGCAACATCCACAGGGGATTCAAAATGGATCACCAATGAAAAATCAAGACAGTTTGTCCATGTGACCCGCCATGAAATGGATGCCATTCTTATTGGTTCAGGAACTCTGCATGCTGATAATCCATCTCTCACCTCAAGAATTCAAGGAGTCAAAACAAAAGATCCTGCCAGAATTATTCTTGATACCCATTTAAGTATTAAAAAAGATGCAAAGGTATTGACCCAGAAATCCAATGCTGAGACATTTATTATTACAGGTCCTAAAATCTCCAAAGAAAAAAGAATTCTGATTGAAAGCAGAGGCGCCCAAATAATTCAAATTCCTTTAAAGGAACAAAAACTTGATTTAAACAAACTCATGATTAAATTAGGTGAGATGTCAATTTTAAGCCTTTTAATAGAGGGTGGAAGTATTGTTGCGGGATCAGTACTTAAGCAGGGAATTGTAAATAAAGTTCAATTTTTTCTGGCACCTAAATTTCTGGGCAGCAGTGATGGTATACCAATGTTTGACGGAGAGGGACCAAAACTGATAAAAGATGCATTTGAACTTAAAAATATGAATGTCAGTCAGTTTGATGATGATATTCTGGTGCAGGGATATTTATAATAATGTTTACTGGCATAATAGAGAGCTTCGGAAAAATAAAACAGATCATGTCCAGTGGTGAAGGAAGAGTCCTTCACATTGATTGTGATCTGGATCTGTCTGATACAAAAATTGGAGATTCCATTGCTGTAAACGGGGCATGTCTTACTGTGGTTGGTGTTGAAAAAACCGGATTTAAAGTGGATATGGCACCTGAAACAGTGGAACGGACAACTTTTAATTCTTTAACAAAGGGCAGCCGTGTCAACATAGAACGTGCTTTAAGACTGTCCGACCGCATAGACGGTCATCTGGTATCAGGACATGTTGATGGAACAGGAAGTATTGCTTCCATAATAAGAAAGAGTAATGCCGTAATCATAAAAATTGATGTTTTGCCGGAACTTGGGGCAGACATGATTGAAAAAGGATCTGTAGCTGTTGAAGGAATAAGTCTGACCATTAACAGATGTTCTGATAACAGTTTTGAGGTCAGTATTATCCCTCATACCGCAGATATTACAACCATTGGATTAAAAAAGGTTGGAGACAGGGTCAATATTGAAACCGATATGCTCGGTAAATATGTACGAAGAATATTAAAGGGAAGTTTTTCCAAAAATGATGCCCTGTCCAGGGGACAAAAGGATATCAGTATGGAGCTTCTTGCAAGGAATGGATTTTTAACTTAAGGATAAATAAATGCCGCATTTAACAATTGAACAGGCTATTGAAGATATTAAAAACAGTAAAATGGTTATTCTTGTGGATGATGAAGATCGTGAAAACGAGGGTGACCTTACAATGGCAGCAGAAGCTGTAACCCCGAAAGCCATAAATTTCATGGCTACACATGGCAAAGGCTTGATCTGCCTCTCTCTTGATGCAGCCATTGCAGACCGCCTTGATCTGCCTCCCATGGTTGAAAACAATACATCACAATATGGGACCGGATTTACCGTATCCATTGAGGCTAAAAAAGGTGTGACAACCTGGATATCGGCAGCTGACAGAGCAACAACCATTCTTACGGCAGTTGCAGATGATACCACTCCGGCTGATATTGCAAGACCCGGACATATTTTCCCTCTGCGGGCAAAAAATGGCGGTGTCATGGCAAGGATAGGGCAGACAGAAGGTTCTGTGGATCTTGCCCGTCTGGCCGGTAAAAAACCTGCCGGAGTGATTTGTGAAATAATGGATGAAGATGGAACAATGGCAAGGATGCCGTCACTGGAAAAATTTGCTAAAAAACATGGTATTGGTATATGTACTGTTGCAGATCTGGTGGAATACAGGCTTAAAACCGAAAGTTTTGTCAACAGAGCTGCCCAGACCATAATTCCAACCCGGGTAGGAGGAGACTTCAAGATTATTGCCTATGAAAATGACCTTGATAATTTGACCCATATTGCCCTTGTAAAAGGTGTAATTGATCCTGAAAAAGAAACTCTGGTAAGGGTTCATTCAGAATGCATGACAGGGGATATTTTTACATCACTCCGGTGTGACTGCCAGGATCAACTCTATCAAGCCATGTCCATGATGGAAAAAGAGGGGAACGGGATTATTTTATACCTTCGTCAGGAGGGTCGTGGTATTGGCCTTGTTAATAAATTAAAAGCTTATGAATACCAACGTCAGGGTTTGGATACTGTTGAAGCCAATGAAAAACTCGGATTTAAGGCAGATATGAGAGATTATGGAGTGGGTGCCCAGATACTGGTTGATCTGGGTGTGAAAAAAATGCGGCTTTTGACTAATAATCCTAAAAAAATGATTGGTCTGGAGGGTTATGGATTGAGTGTTGTTGAACAGGTTTCCATTGAAATTGAACCAAACTCCTGTAATGTGGGATACTTGAAATGCAAGCAGGCTAAGATGGGGCATTTGTTACATTTAGAATAATTTGAGATATGAGTTGTGAGTTATGAGTCCTGCATATCTCACCGTTCACCACTAATACCTAAAAAAAGGATAGAATAATGGCAAAAATTATAGAAGCAGGTTTACAGGCCCAGGGAAAAAAATTTGGAATAATAGTTTCCCGATTTAATGATTTTATAACAGGCAAGCTGGTGGATGGAGCTCTTGACGCTCTTATAAGAAGTGGAGCCAAAGATGATGACATCACAATTCTAAAAGTTCCCGGAGCATTTGAAATTCCTTTGGCAGCCAGTTTAATGGCAAAAAAAGGGGCTTACGATGCTATAATTTGTATTGGAGCAGTTATCAGGGGTGCTACAACCCATTATGATTATGTGTGTGCGGAAGTATCCAAGGGTATTGCATCTGTAAGCCTTGAAGCACAAATTCCTGTGATGTTTGGAATCCTTACCACAGAAACCATTGAACAGGCTATTGAAAGAGCTGGTACAAAAGCAGGTAACAAAGGCTTTGATGTTGCCCTTGGCGCCATTGAGATGGCAAACCTTGCTGAAAGCTTAGAAAAGGGTTAATATTTAATCATGGGTGACCGCAGAAAGGCAAGAGAACTTGCACTTCAGGCTCTTTTTTCCTTTGATATGGAAAAGACTTTACCCAATAAAGATCTGGATGAAAACCTGACTGCATTTTGTGACAATAATGAAGAGAAGCTCACAAAAACTGTTAAGCCTTTTTTTCTGGAACTTGTAAAGGGTGTTAATGAGAATTATTCTCAGATTGATTTTTTTTTAAACAAGTATTCAAAAAACTGGAAAATTTCCAGGATGCCTGTTGTGGACAGAAATATCATGCGGATCGCTACATTTGAATTTTTAAACTATTCTGATATTCCCAGAAGTGTGACCATAAATGAAGCAGTTGAAATTGGGAAAAAATATGGTACAAAGGATTCAGGATCTTTTATTAACGGAGTTCTTGACCGTATTAAAAATCTGGAAAACTTTTAAAGAAACTGCCCTTTAGGGTACGCAAAAAAGCATGAAAGTCAGCTATGTTTTTTGAACTTTCATATAAAAATTATCCATGAATTGCTGGAGGTTGTTTTGATAATAAAAAAACTTGAAGTCGGTCCAATTATGGCCAATTGTTTTATTGTAGGGTGTGAATCAACAAAAGAAGCTGTTGTAATAGATCCGGGAGATGATCCTGACAGAATTTTAATGAAAATTGAAGAATCTGATTTAAAAGTAAAATATCTGATCAATACACATGGCCATTTTGACCATGTAAGTGCCAATAAAAGGATGAAAAAAGCAACAGGAGCACCCATTGCTATTCATCCCGAGGATGAGCACATGTTTAACGAGCTTTCTCAGTCTGCCAAAATGTTCGGCCTGGAATCTGAGAATTCTCCTCCTGCCGATATCCATTTAAATGATGGTGATGAAGTAAAGTTTGGTGAAATAACTTTGAAAGTGATCCACACTCCAGGCCATTCAAAAGGCGGTATATGCCTTTATACCAAGGGACATCTCTTTGCAGGAGATACCTTGTTTGCAGGCTCCATAGGCAGGACTGATCTGCCCGGTGGTGATTTTGATACACTGATTTCAAGTGTCAAGCAAAAAGTTTTTTCTCTTGATGATGATACTGTTGTATATACCGGCCATGGACCTGAAACAACTATTGGCAGAGAAAAGGCAACAAACCCTTTCTTGAGATGAAAGAGATTGAGAGCAGTTTTACCGCTATCCAAATATTACTGTAACAAATGTTCTGATGGGTGCTGTTAAAGTTTTGTCCATTGACAAAAACAGAATAGAACATGAAAAAGGAGTCTGCTCCATGATAAATGAGCAGCTTTTTAATTTTTAAATTAGGTAAAATGGAGTAAATCATGAAAAAAACAAATATTATAATTGCTGTTTTGTTTATGCTGGCATTCCTGGCATCCCCGGCAGCGGCACAACCAAAGGCTGTGATAGATAATCTTGTTTTCACATTTGAAGCAGTGCCTGACGGTGTTCATGTCACCCATGAATTTATAATTAAAAATGTTGGTGATACGCTTTTGCATATAACCAATGTTAAACCTCCCTGAGGCTGTGACAAACACTCCTATGACAAGGAGATTCCCCCGGGTGGGGAAGGAAAAATAAGCTTAAGTTTTAAAACCAGAGGTTATGGTGGCAGGACAATGAAAAAAGCCACTCTGGTCAAAACAGATGATCCTGAAAAACCGAAATTCACAGTAACGGTAACAGGAAAGGTTGATCAAGTTGTTACAATCAACCCTAAGAGGGTTTATCTTCAAGGGAATCAGGGTGACACCCTGGAAACCATGGTAGAGATAACTCCTTCTCAAAAATATCAATTTTCAATTCTTGGTCTGGAACAAAAAAACAATACCAATATTAAGGCAAGCCTTATCGCCCCTGAGGGAGATAAAAAATCATGGCGGATCAGAGTTAAAGCCGAGTCAGACAAGGCAGGCCAATTGTCTGACCTGTTGACCCTTAAAACTGACTCTAAGTATAGACCCTCTATTGCCATAAGAGTTTATGCCAAGTTTATTGCAAAGAAGGAATCTGGTTCCTGATTTACACAGGAGCTGCAAAATTCAATTATGGATATTTCAAAAATTAAAGCCGTAATATTTGATTGTGATGGTGTGATGTTTGATACTGCTGTTGCCAATCGCAAATATTATGATGAAGTTTTACAAAAGTTTAATAAGCCAGAATTAAATGATGTCCAGTTTGCCAATGTTCACATGATGACTGTAAAAGCGGCTATTGAATATCTCTTTTCTGAAATGGATGATCTTTCAGAGGTTTATGCCTGCCTGAAAACTATCGGGTATCATAAATTTATAGATTATATGATTATGGAAAAGGGATTTGAAGATCTTCTTATAAAATTAAAAAACAGGGGATATTTTATAGGGATAGCAACCAACCGGACTGATACCATGGAAAAAATTTTAAAAGATTTCCATCTGGATAACTATTTTAATGTTGTAATGACAGCGGCAAAAGTCAAAATGCCCAAGCCGGATCCGGAACAGTTAACACTGATTATGGAGAAATTTAAATTAAATCCGGATGAGATTCTTTTTATTGGAGATTCAGAGTATGACGGTCAGGCAGCAACAGCTGCGAAAGTCGGGTTTGCAGCCTTTAAAAATCCTGGCATGAAAGCAGATTTCAGCGTGGATTCAATGGAGGGAATTGCCAGGATTTTACATATAAATGAATAAAATTCTTGACAAATCAAGCACTCCTATCTAAATCATGAAAAGAATTTTTTTAAAGTTAAACTCTAAATAAATATTTATGCAAATATTTATTTAATATAGGTGGTTAAAATATATAAATTTAAGGAGAAAGAAGTATATGTCTAAATTAGTAGCTCCACATGGTGGAAAAGGACTTGTATGCTGTAAACTCGAAGGTGCAGAGCTTGCAGCAGAAATTAAAAAAGCAGAAGGTCTTAAAAAAATTGAGATATCTTCCCAGGTTAAAGGTGACTTGATTATGCTGGGTATTGGCGGATTCAGTCCCCTTAACGGATTTATGACCAAGGCAGATTGGAAAGGTGTTTCAGAAAATTTCCTTCTTGCAGATGGTACATTCTGGCCTGTACCTGTAATGCTTGATGCTTCCAAAGAAGATGCATCTGGAATCAATGTCGGTGATGAAATTACTCTTGAAAGAAATGGTGAGATTTTTGCAACCATGAAAATTGAAGAGAAATTTGAGATGACCGAAGATGAAAAAAAATGGGAATGTGAAAAAGTCTATAAAGGACATGGCGAAGAGTCTGAAGATGACGTATTCTGGAAAGTTGCCATGGAAGATCATCCTGGCGTACAGATGGTTATGGCAAGAAAAGAGTTCTGTCTTGCAGGCCCTGTAAAAGTTCTTTCAGAAGGTGAATTTCCTGAAAAATTTAAAGGTGTCTACCTTACACCAACAGAAACCCGTGCTATCTTTGATGAAAGAGGCTGGGCAAATGTTGCTTCCATGCAGCTTAGAAATCCAATGCACAGATCCCATGAACATCTTTGTAAAATAGCTCTTGATGTATGTGATGGTGTTTTGATTCATTCTCTTATCGGTAGTCTTAAACCAGGTGATATTCCAGCAGACGTTCGTGTTGAATGTATTGACAGATTGATTAAAGATTATTTTGTCCCTGAACATATTGTCAATGGCGGATATCCCCTTGATATGAGATATGCAGGTCCAAGAGAAGGTCTGCTCCATGCAACCTTCCGCCAGAACTATGGTGTTAACAGAATGATCATAGGTCGTGACCATGCAGGCGTTGGTGACTTTTATACACTGTTTGAAGCACAGGATATTTTTGATCAAATTCCTGCTCCTTCAGAACCAGGCAAAGCTCTTATTTGCGAAGCTTTGAAAATTGACTGGACATTCTACTGCCACAAATGTGATGGGATGGCTTCCATGAGAACATGCCCCCATGGTAAAGATGACAGGGTTATCCTTTCCGGAACCAAACTGCGCCATGCTCTCTCCAACAATGAAGAAGTTGTTGATCACTTTGGCCGTGAAGAAGTTCTGGTTATTTTGAGAAAATACTACGCATCTTTAACTGAGAAAGTTGAAGTTAAACTGCAGAGCCATGCAGAAGGAAGTAAAATGTAATTACTCTTTGAATAAAAACTCACTTATCTGAGTTGCAGCGGCAAAACCTTTTGCGCCTCGCATATGGAGAAATTTTCATTCAATTAGATTTAAAAACAGGGGGACCTCCTTTTAAAGAGGAGTGTCCCCCTTTTTAATTTTTAGAATCGTGTCATAAACATACTTTTTAGATATGTTAAACTCTTTTGAAATCTGTTTTGAAAGATCTGATGTCCCAAGATCACCGGCTTTATATCTATCCATGATAATCTCTTCCAACTCTTTTGGGTTGATGATTTTTTTTTTCGCGCAACCCTGGATTAACAGAGAACACTCACCTTTTATTGCTTCTTTCTTTTCAAGTTTTTTAATTATATAAGAGAGGCTGCCTCTGATATATTCTTCATGAAGCTTGGTAATTTCCCTTGCAAGGCAGGCTTTTCTATCACCAAAGATATTCAGCATATCAGTAATCAGGTTTTTAATACGTCTGGGCGATTCATAAAAAATAAGAGTTGGAGCCTGGGTTTTCAGTATCTCAAGAGTCTGCTGCAGCTTTTGTTTTTTTTTTGGCAAAAAACCCAGAAAAAGAAATGAATCAGTTGGAAGGCCTGAAACACTTAAACCTGCAATAGCAGCGTTGCACCCGGGAATGGGAATAATAGTGATCCCCTCTTTTGCAGCGCCTGTTACAAGTTTATATCCCGGGTCTGAAATTGTTGGGGTGCCGGCATCACTTATCAATGCAATATCAAGTCCGTTTTTCAAATGATTTATAATCCCGGGGATTTTCTCTGCCTCATTATGTTCATGGCAGGAGATGAGCCGTGTCCCAATGTGATAATGTAAAAGCAGTTTTTTTGAATGCCTTGTATCCTCTGCTGCGATAAGATCAACCTCTTTTAGAATCTTAACAGCCCTGAAGGTTATATCTTCTAAGTTACCCACAGGTGTGGCAACAATAAAAAGAGTACCTTCTGAATTATGGTTTTCCATATTAAAATTTCTTTAACATATTATTTAACAGGAGAAAAAGCGGTTTTAATAAATACAGGTTTGTTTTTCTATTTTTTATTCTCAAGAATCAAGTTATAGGCAATATAATATT